>CAZPUO010000037.1:0-15366 GCA_964589745.1 uncultured Methanotrichaceae archaeon | reverse complement strand
ACCTCAAATGCAGCGGAAAAAGGGCTGGGAATATATTATGTGATAGATGAGTTTACACCTAATGTCATCAGCGGTGACCGAACTAGGCTTCGCCAGGTTCTGAGAAATCTGCTGAATAACGCCATCAAATTCACTGAACAAGGAGAAGTCTTGATTTCAGTCTCTTCGGAGCCTCATGGCAACCAGTACGAAATCCATTTTGCGATAAAAGACACTGGTATTGGAATTCCCAGGGAGAGGATGGACCGCCTTTTCAAATCCTTCAGCCAGGTGGATGATTCCATTACCCGGAAATATGCAGGTGCCGGTTTAGGTTTGGCGATAAGCAAGAAGCTTGTGGCGCTGATGGGGGGACGAATATGGGCAGAAAGCGATCTGGACAGCGGATCTACATTCCACTTCACGATTAAAGCAGAGTCGGTTTTCCACGATGTTGGCTCTCTGCGATCAAGTTCTGTCACGAAGAGTGATCGGCTCGCTTCCACGCACTTTGGTTGAGCAATATTCCGGTCTCCTTGAGATCAGACCAGAATACTGCGTTATTGCGGATAAACCAAAATGCGAACAGAATGCGGCTTTGTGAATCTGAGATCGCAGAAAAGAAGAATGTTCTTGAAAGCTCGCGAAGCCATTCACTGTCATCTTCGCATCTCAGGCTCCGGTGAAATCAAAATATTCTGGGTTAAATAAAAAGTATTTTGGTTAAATATTATAATAATATCTTGGTTGTTTCTTCATGGTGTACCCAAAGGCCAGGCCCACCAGCAGCCCGGTGATGTGGGCCATATGAGCTATGTTGTCGGCTGAGCCCATGGTCAGAAAATCAATCAGCGCAAATACCACAACTGAAACTCGAATGCTCAGTGGTATCACGAAAAATAACAGCACTCGTATCTCGGGAGCAATTATGGCCAGACATCCCAAAACGCCGTAGAGCGCCCCGCTTGCGCCCACCAGGCCACCGGACGCGATCAGCATCTGGGCTATGGCTGCCACTACTCCCGAGAGCAGGTAAATCTGCAGGAACCTCATGTCCCCGACTCTGCGTTCCAGCTCCATGCCAAAGAAAAAGAGGAAGAGCATATTCCAGAATAGATGGTCGAAATTGGCATGTACAAACATGTAGGTGATCAATGTCCAGGGTCTTTGCATAAGGTAGTCTGGGTTGAGCGCCAGGTAGCCGTAAACAAAGCCGGGAACGACGAGACTTACTAAATATATTATTATACATATTAACAGGATGATGCCTGAGTAGGACACCGGCAGGTTGAACGGCATCCTGTCACGCCAGCTGTTCTCGTGGATAGTGGGATTGCCCAAGTCGTCTCGCTGCCGAAAGTCCTCTCTGCGTCCTGTCTGCGTCAGAAGCGATCCTGATCGGCTAAGAAGGTGCTTCGCGCCAGCTCTCAGATCGCCCAATCTCCAGAGGCCAGACAGAGGATTCAAGTTAACTCCTTATAACAATATTACGTCACTTATCATAAAAGTCATTCCCACCCTCAGGGTGGTTCGGCTGGGATCATTCCGTAACATATTGGCCGTCGCGCAGCACTATGACATAGTCTGCCGAGTTCCTGAGAGCTACGGAGAATCCCGGCTCGGCCCCGAAGATGATGGTCTCCTTGCCGTGCTCCATGGCCTTTAAGAGCACAGGCTTGAGATCTGCATCTCTGGTGACCAGGGCAATAGTATCGATCACAGGGTTGTAAATCATATCCACTCCTTCTACGGCCATCCGAACGTCCACGTCGCTGGTGCAGATCACTGGTTCAAATCCCTGGTTCTCCACCGCCTCCACAAGCTTCTCTGAAGCGTACTGATTGAGAAAGACCTTTCCCATCTTGATATCGCCGTAATCCTTCAGCATATCCCTGATCTCTTCCAGGTCCATCTGGAACTCTTTTCTGAGCATGTTGGGGCCGTCCACGAGAAGCCCTATCTTCTTACGACCCTTCTCCTTCCTGGAGCCCAGATACTTAAGGATGGGCTCGAAGTGTATTGGCATCCGATCCATATTACCCTGCGACCTTTGCTAATTGCTCAGTTAATCCTTTTAGAGAGCTTATTTTAGAGGGCCTATTTCATATAACTTTTCATCATCTACGGCATTTAACGAATACCATAAATTCTCCTGGTGTTCTCAGAAGTCAAATGAGCTATCTCCTGGGGGGTGATTCCTCTTATCTTTGCGATGAGCCTGACAGAATCCTGGACAAACGCGGGCTCATTTCTGCCCCCTCGGGGAGAAAGAAACGGGCTGTCGGTCTCCACTAGCAGATGATCCAGAGGGACGTTCCTGGCCAGGATCTGGTGTCGTGCGGAGCGGCACAGGTTCGTGGCCAGTGAGATATAAAATCCTCTGTCCACCGCCTCTTTCATGGTGCCGAGGGAGCCGCTGTAGCAGTGAAAGACAACTTTGTCCAGGTGCTTGACCATATCAAGAGCCTGCTGCTCAGCATCCCGTGAGTGTATCACCAGAGGCAGGCCAAGGGACTCCGCCAGATCGATGACCCTGCGAAAGACCTGCGCCTGGCGTTCTCTCTGGGCTTGCTCTTTGCAGTGATAGTAGTCAAGGCCTGCCTCGCCTATGCCCACGGCGCAGCTGGAATTCTCCCTTATTTGCTCCAATAGTCCGTTGAGATCAGCGTCGCTCAAAACCCCCAGAGAGTTGGGGGAAAGCCCCAGGGTGGCGAAGACGAAATCATGTGTCTTCGTCAGCTCCAGAGACTTTTGATTGGTGGAAAGGTCCACGCCCGAATTTATCATACGGACTACGCCGCAGTCCCGCGCCTTCTGCATTACTGCGTCGCGGTCTTTATTGAACTGCTTGAAATCCAGATGGCAATGGGAATCAATTACCTCTGGCACAGATTCGTTCAGCGATGAGATTCCTCCAAGAGTATCAGCCTGTTAATGGCGCTGACCAGGGCCTCAACAGAAGCCATCACAATGTCCTCGCGAGCAGAGCGAGCACTGACTCGCTTTCCGCGATCATCTTCTACTCCGATTACCACTTCTGCCAGGGCATCCGCACCGCCAGTTATGGCCTCAATCCTGAAGTCACACAGGTGGATGGATGTATCGCTGTCCAGGAGCCCCTGCACGGCATTTACCGCAGCGTCAACCGGTCCCACGCCCGTGTTGGCCAGCACTCTCTCTTTGCCCCGCACCATGGCTTTTACCGTCGCCGTGGGCGTGATGATGTTCCCGGTCATGACCGAGACTTCCTTGAGCACCACTGCCTGGCTGCCCTTGGCAACCTCACCGACTACCACATCGGCAATGGTCTGGAGATCTACATTGGAGATTTGCTTTCCCTTATCTCCCAGCTCTTTGATCCTCTCTAAGATCTCCAAAAGCTGCTCCTCAGTGGGCTGGTAGCCCGCCTCATCCAGCACCTTCTTGACGGCGTGGCGGCCTGTGTGCTTGCCGAGGACTATCCTCCTCCTGTGGCCTACCATCTCCGGGGTCATGATGCCGGGCTCGAAGGTATTGCTGTTCTCGATCACGCCGTGGCTATGGATGCCGCTCTCATGCGAGAATGCGTTCTCTCCCACTATGGGAGCGGTTATTGGTATCTTGACCTCTGTGAGCCGCTCGATGAGCCTTGCGGTTTCGACCAGGTACTCTGTCTTGATGCTGGTCTTGGCTCCATAGATAGAATGCAGGCTCATCACCGTCTCGGCCAGGTTGGCGTTGCCGGCACGCTCGCCAAGACCGTTAACGCAGACCTGGACCTCTCTCGCTCCCGCCTCGACGGCGGCCAGGCTGTTGGCCACGGCCAGGCCGAAATCGTTGTGGCAATGGACATCGACTACCATGCCCACATTCTCGCAGATGTCCTTTACGAAGCGGTAGAACGAGGAAGGAACCGCGATCCCCACGGTGTCTGGAATGTTGATTATGTCGCAGTGAACTTCCTCCACCGCCTTGAAGATCCTGTGCAGGAACTCGGGCGAGGTGCGGGTGGCGTCCATGGCAGAGAAGAGGCAGGTTCTGCCGCTATCTTTTACCAGCTCAACGGTCTTTGCGGCTCCGGTCACGATCTCGTCGTGGCTCATCTTTATGGTGTGGGCTATCTGGATGTCCGAGGTGGGAGTGAAGACATGCACCATTCCCACATCTGCATCAAGACAAGCCTCTGCATCCTTCTTCACAATCCTGGCGAGGCCGCATACCTGGGAGCTGAGGCCCGCTCGTGCAATCTGCCGGACGCTGTCGAACTCGCCCTTCGAGGAGACAGGAAATCCGGCCTCGATGACATTCACCCCGAGTTTGTCGAGCTGTCTGGCGATCTTGAGCTTCTCTTCCGGGGTGAGCGAGACACCCGGAGTCTGCTCTCCGTCACGAAGAGTTGTATCAAAAATGCTGACTCTCTCACCTACAAGCGACCGAACGTCGTAGAAGACGATTCCCCACAGAGGTTTGTTGTGTCATGGTGCAAAAGAGGACTCAGGTCCTATAAAACTCTTGCCAGGCTTTGCGAAGCTAAAAGCTCTCCGGCCATAATTTGCTAAAAAAAGAGTTCTTTGCCTGCGCCTAAGCAGGCGTGGATTCGTCTTTGCCCTGCTCCAGAGGATTAGCCGTTTCGGCCCCAAGCTCCTTTCCCGGAGGCGATATCAGTTCGGCCTTGACCTTCTCGCCGGTGTGCTTCTCGACAAAGTCCACCTCTTTCAGATCCAGGTGCTGCAGGATCATATCAGCCACGCCGCGCCGGATCATTAGCCACTCCTTGTAGTAGCTCATCTCCCAGGGAACGGTGACTATGGCCACATCATCCTTAATTTCAGCCTCCAGGTCCATGCGAGCGAAGGTCTTGATCAACGCTTTCAGCTTCTCAAGCCTGTCCTCGATGCTCTCCACGATCTTGTACTCGTAGACAATGGTTTTGTCCGCCAGGGGATGATTGAGGTCGATGCTCACCTTTCGGCCGATTACCCTGGTGACCACTCCCACCTTGCCCTCCACGCCCACGCGCATTCCCGGCACCGGCTTCTCCTCCTTGAAACGGGTTATGGGAATGATCTCAACTTTCTTGGGGTCGTGGGCTCCGAAAGCCTTTTCGGGAGGTATCTCCACCCGGCCTGAATAGCCGATCTCTTTTCCAACCAGATCCTCTTCAAAGCCCTTTACGAGCTGTCCTGCGCCCACTACTACGAGGTGCGGCCCATATTGAGTCTCCTCATCATAGATTCCATTGGCCGTCGCTGCATCTTTGTCGGTGGCTGCTATTACCTGCCCGTCAACAATCTCTGTGTAATCTATCCTGATGAAATCGCCATTTTTCACAGTCATCTTGAATTCCATCCTAACCTGGGGGACCCGAAGGACATATCCTAACTTATACCTTCGCATCCCAATGCCAGTCAGATCGCCAACGCCTACTCCCTAAAGCCGAGCCTCGTGATTTTCAGCTTTTGCGAAGGCAGCTTAAGTCCAGATCGTGTCCTCAGATTAAGTATTCTGCCAATCTGTCCGTGAGGGGCTGCTCGCAATAGATGCACCTCAGCAGGACGGGATTTTTGGTCTTGACTAGCATCCTGGATTTGACGGGCTCGGAGGTGTTGGAGATGCAGTTCGGGTTCTGGCAGCGCACCACGTTCACGATCTCGTCAGGCAGGTCTACGTGGCGCTTCTCGATCACTTTGTAGTCGCGGATGATGTTGATGGTAGCAGCCGGGGCGATCAAGGCGATCCTGTTGACCTCTTCCTCTTTCAGCTCTCGGTCCTCGACCTTGACGATGTCCTTCTTGCCGAGCTTGCCGCTCTCTACGTTCATGACCACCGATAAGGTGGCGTCCGTGGTGCCGGAGATGCCCAGGATCTTCAGCACATTGAGCGCCTGGCCTCCAGCGATGTGATCTATCACCGTTCCGTTCCTGATGGTCTTCACTCGAAGCTCTTTTGGCCCATCTCTTGACCTATCTCTCGAAACAGCCTCGGCCATTTTCAAGCACCTCCGCCGATCAGCATCTTGAGCAGAGCCATCCGGACGGGAACGCCGTAGAAAGACTGCTGGAAGTAGCGAGCGTGGGATGTTGCGTCCACGGCAGGAGTTATCTCGTCCACACGCGGCAGCGGATGCATGACGATCAGGTTATCCCTGGCATTTGCCAAAAATTCGGGCGTGAGCCGGTAGCTGCTGGCGACTTTCTTGTACTCCACAGGATCCGGGAATCTCTCTCTCTGTATGCGCGTCATGTAGAGCACATCCACGTTGTTCACGACTTCATTGAGGTCGCAGGTCTCGCGAACCTTTGTTCCCTTGCTGGAGAGGTCACTCTTTATGGGCTCGGGCATTCTCAGGGACGGAGGCGAGACCAGGGTAATGTCCGCCCCGTAAAGAGAAAGCGCATAGGCCAGAGAATGAACCGTTCGACCGTACTTCAGATCGCCGACTAGGGCGATGCTCAGATTCTCCAGCCGGCTCTCTTTTTTGATGGTGTAAAGGTCGAGCAGGGTTTGGGTGGGGTGGTGCCCTGCACCGTCGCCTGCGTTCAGGACGGGAACGGGCGAGAACTCCGAGGCCAGACGGGCTGAGCCCTCTTTGGGATGACGGATGACCAGGGCGTCGGCGTAACCACCTATCACCCGAACGGTGTCTGCCAGGGACTCGCCCTTGGAGATGGAGCTGCCCTCTGCCGGTCCCAGGTTTATGACACCACCTCCCAGACGTTTCATTGCAGTCTCAAAGGACATGCGCGTTCTGGTGGACGGCTCGAAGAAAAGCAATGCCAGAATTTTGCCTGCGAGCATATCGCTCTTCTTGCCGCGGGCAAAAGCCTCCAGATTCGAAGCCAGATCGAGGACGGAGTCGATCTCCTCCCTGGAGAACTCTCGCATGGAGAGCACATGCCTCTTCTTGAACATGGTTGGCATTTCTACTGAGGAGAATATAATTCTTCTTAATGCCGTTGTCAAGGAACTTATTTGAAATAGAGAGGAAAGAAATATTTTGGATAGAGAAAAGAAAACTCAATCCCCAGTCCAGCAGCCTTTTCGCTTTTCCAGCCTTTCCAGCAGATCACAGACCTTGTTCGCGCTTGCCACCACCGTCTTCCTGCCGATCCGGTCCTCTGCTGCCGGTCGCACGGCGATGCCGCCGAAGTGTGCATCATCTCCCACCACTATCATGCCGTGGACGTGCATCCAGGCGTGAACGCAATCCAAGGCCTTCTCCTGCCCTCCGTTTCTGGCGCCACCAACGGCAATGGCGCAACCGACCTTGTCCTTCAGCTTGAACCCCTGCCGGCGCAGGGGGATAGTCCTGTCGAAGACGGCCTTGAGCTGAGCAGTGATGGACCCGAAATAGACAGGCGAAGCTACAATGATGCCGTCAGCCTTCTCCAGACAATCGAGAACTTTGACCAGGTCATCCTGTTTAGGGCACGACTTCCCTTTGCTGCAATCTCCGCAGTCGGTGCAGAAATCAACCTTTAGATCCGAGCAAAGCAGCCTCTTCGTCTCAAATCCCCGCTCTGCGGCTGTGCTCAGGGCCTCGCTTAGCAAGAACTCCGTGTTCCCGGCCTTCCTGGGGCTGCCGGAGATACCCGCTACCATCATCTTCCATCACCTCCTTATAAGAATAACAAGAAAGAATATAATGCTTTTGCAGACGTCATACATCGCAAAGTTAATATCTAAAACCCGAATTTTATTATGGGATTCGATATGAATGTGGAGATCACATCGCTCCTGGACCAGGATGTCTATACCCAGAAGGGCGTCTTTGTGGGCAGGGTGGACGATGCCGTCCTCGATCCTGAAAACGGCGTGGTGAGCGGCCTGGCACTGGGTGACGTAAACAAGGAACTCTTCGACCAGAAGGGCAAAGGAATCGTGATACCTTACCGCTGGGTTACCGCCGTGGGCGACATTATCATCGTCCGGCACCTGACCAGAAATGCAAAGGCAAAGCACAAAGACGGCTAGCTTGGAGATCTATTCCAACCTGAGGGCTCGTGCACCTTTAGTGGTGCGGGCGGACGGCCGTGGGTTCAAGAAGATCCTGGAGAGCTGCAAAAAACCCTACGATCTTGATTTTGCCAGATCCATAACCAGTGCGGCCGCAAGGCTGTTTCGGGATTCGGGCCTCTCGCCCGCACTAGCATTCACGTTCTCGGATGAGATCAGCCTGATCTTTCTGGAGGCTCCTTTTGCCGGGCGGGTGGAGAAGATCGACTCTGCCGTCGCAGGCTTTCTCTCGGCCGCGCTCTCCCTGGACCTGAGCCGACTGGTCTCCATGGACTGCCGAATAATTCCTCTCTGCGAGTCGGAGATGGCCGAATATCTGTCGAAGAGGCAGGATGAGGCCTGGAGGAATCACGTCTTTTCTTATGGATTTTACATGCTGGTCGGGGAAGGTCTCACCGCCAGCAGGGCTATGGAGCGGATAAGGGGCATGAAGGAGCCCCAGATTCACGAGCTGGTATTCAGCCGGGGGATAAACCTGGCCAGAACTCCTGCCTGGGAGAGGCGTGGCATAATGGTTTACCGAAAGGAGAGCCGGGTGGTGGAGGATTGGGATCTGCCGCTTCTCCGCTCCGAAGAAGGGCAGAGGCTTTTGAAGCAAATAATTGAAAGCGCCAAGGATTAAGAGGCAAAGGGCAAAAGGGCTGCCTTGAAGATTATAGTTTCCTTGATGGTTTTGATCTCACCCCTGTGTTTGTAACACATTGCCAATTGACAGAGCAGCCTTCCGGCTGGGCTCATCCAGGGGCACCAGATCAATTTTTTCTGACGAACCGACACCCACTCCCAAAGCAGCGGCCCTGGAAATCTGCTCCTGCTCAAAGATTCGACCTCTCATCACCGTTGGAGTGCTTTTGTACAAGCGAAGCAAAGCCACGCCCACGGCATCCAGCGCGACCCTATCCGAACTTGCCAGAAGCAGCCAGGGCTTGATCAGCTCTCCTCGCTCCGGACCGCCGCTGGCAAAGCCCGAGGACGCATCCATTAAGACCATGTCTGTTTTGTAGAATTTGTTTATCTCTGCAATCATGAGTCTCTGGTATGGAGAGGTGTGTAGTTCCCTCATGTAATCGTAAGACGTGCCTTCGGGGCGCGAGGCCACAAGACCAACTGAGTTTTTCAAGGACATGGTGAAATGGCCGCCGAATCTGTGCGTTTTCAGGCAGCAGGTCTGAACGACCTTTTCAGCCTGGCGGAAGATCCCGGCAATCTTGAATCCCTGTTTCCAGTGCAGCCCTTCCGCCTGAATATCCTCCCAGCCTTCCAATCCCTGTGAATCCAGGTCGATGAGTTCAAAGCCTAGCCTTTGGGAGAGCTCGAAGACACCCCGGTTGCGAAGAACGGTTCTAGTGACGCCCATGCCGCTGCGTTCGGCCATTACCAGAGAGCCGGAGCGATCCTTCAAAAGCTCGGCCAGCGTACGCAGGGTATCCGGATGGGTTGATGCGGGAAAAGGGTCATCGCTGTTGTAATTGGCCTTGAGAGCGATAGTACCATCAGTATGCAAATCGAATTGCTCAACGAGTCTTTTTACGCCCTCAGCCCGATCGGAAGCTTCTGTCAATAACACCTCAGATCGATTTGGGGCATCGGGTCGATCAAGTATCATAATAGTAATAGCGACTGCATAATATAAAAATCATACTTGAGCTTAGAAAAAACGGTTCAGGTATAGAGCACGAGAGCCATCAGAGGCCGTCTTTGGGAACCAGCAGAACAGGGATCGTAGAATGTCTGACCACCTTCTCAGCCACGCTTCCCAGGAGTAGCTTGTCCAGGCCAGTCCTGCCCACACTGCCCATGATCAGAAGGTCCGACTTCTCTGAAATACGCAGCAGCTCATCGCTCGGATCTCCCTCTGCCACGATCATTTGGCAGGGAATTCCAGCCTCCGAAGCCTGTTCCTCAACATATTCAACTGCTTTTTGTCCCTCTTTTTGCATCAGCTCCATCAGTTTGCCTTTCAGTCCAGGAAGAGCGGCGTAGCCAGGGAGGTGGGCCAGACGGAAGACGTCCACCACGTAAACCACAGTAATTCTGCCTCCTGAGCGGCATGCGGTTTCAATCCCGACCTTTGCCGCTTTCTCGCTCGTCTCTGATCCGTCAGTAGCTATCATTACCTCTTTTATCATAATATCACTGATATCATTTCTTCAATATTGTTTTCTTTCATCGGGTTCTTTCCAGCAGTCTTATCTGGCGAGTGTGAAGTTATAACAAATGTTCTTTATCATAACCTCTTCTCTAAAGACAGCAGGTGTAGCTCGGTCTTCTCGTCCCATGCCCTTTGAGCCTTCAGACCGGAAATTTCGAAGAGCACAGCCTCCACGATGAGGTAGACCTTTGCCTTCTCCCTGATGCAGCCCGTGATGGTCCGCTGGCCACGGCCTAAGGAAGAGTGAATGTGCAGCTTCGGCCCTTCCGCTGATGGGTAAATAGTGGCCATGCCGAAGATCTCCCAGCCGCTCTCGAAGCCCTCGAAGTGGGGAGTGGGTGGAATTACGGGGGCCTCTGGCCCGGTCACAGCCCGGCCTTCCCGCAAGGCTCCCATGAAGAGTGCCATGCATGACTCGATCTTCAGCTCAAGAACAAACTTTTGTAGAGAAGCGATCAGATCCTCGCCGTCATCGATTCTCAAGACGAAGACCCTGCCCAAACGTCCTTCCGAATACTGCATGAAAACAACCTCGATCTGCCTTCCAATTTCCTCTTCAAATCTCCGTATTCATTAGCGTTTGCACTCACGACGTTTTCCTTGAGACGGAGATGAGCTAGGGCTGTCCCATCTTTCTCTTCGTCACTGAGGCTTCTCCTATCCTCATTCTTTGCAGAAGCTTCTCCAGTACACATCTCCTCCATTTTCTGGTTACCGGCTTTCCGCACCTTCCCTCCAGGAGATAGACCTGGCCGGGCCTTGCGTTCAGATAGCTCACCATCTCGGATTGTGCCCGAGGGGAGAGCTGGACCTTGCGACCCGACGGCGTTTGTAGAGATCCCGTCATCATGTCTAGATCAGAGACACGAAGATCGATCAGATCCTCAACCTCAAGTCCAGTCTCGAAGAGAAGGAGAAGCATGATTCTATCCATTCCGCAGGCCAGCTCCAGCAGTCTCTTTTTCTCCAGCTCGCCAAGCCTATCGATACGGTTCACAAAGCATAATTCAACTCAAAGAATATTAAAAGATCGCAAATCAAAAGATCGCAGGAGATGAAAAAAGCTGACAAAGTCAGAGTGAGTATTACCTCTGGAGATCTTTATTTGAGAATACGGATCTTTGCTGGCAAACGAAGACCGACAAACCAAATTCAAATCAAGGCGTTCGAATCCAGGCATCTAAAACCTGCAAAAGAATTAAATACAATTTTGAAGCTTGGTATTCAACGCTTGCAGGATAGCCGCCCTGAAGTTGATTTGTTCTGATGTTCTCAGAAATGGAGTTCTCCATGAATGGTTCCGAGATTCAGCCCAGCTCGTGGTACTACGGCCTGGCAATATTGATAATAGTCATCGGCTTTGCCGCCTTTGCCTGGACCATCTACTCCAGCGTTTCAGATGCGGGCAGCGGACTTATGCAGGTGGTTGTGCCTGGGAGTGCGGACCTGGATCTCAAGGAGCCAGGGGAATATACCGTCTTTTACGAGAACCAGACTTATGTCAACGGCAAGTTCTATAGCTCAGGCGAGCAAATACCAGGTCTTAGGATCAGTGTCACTGAGAAAGCCACGGGCCATGAATTATCCACGAATCCATCTGTGGGCAGTTTCACGTACTCCCTTGGTAGCCGGTCCGGCAGGTCCATCATGGCTTTCCAAGTGGAGCACCCGGGAATCTACGGGATCAATGCCTATTATCCCAGCGGAAAAGGCCCCGAGGCAGTCCTGGCTGTGGGACATGGATTCGCCGAGAGCATATTCTCCTCCGTTGTTATTGCCCTAGCTGCTCTCTTTGGATCAATCGCGATAGCGGCCATTGTTGTCTATGCAACCTATACCAGGAGAAAGAAAGCCAGGGATCGGCAAAAAGCAGAAGATCGCCTGATGAAAGGCGGATTTTAGTGCAAAAGAACGAAGTTCTATTTCTCGCTCCTCTTTCTCAGGCCACCACCTATGCTCCAGGCATCCCCCACGTAATCCCCGACTCTCCAATATCTGTTGTCAGGCATGGTCAGAAGTAGTGGATTTATCTTATGCACATCGAGTTCGCCTTCCGTATAGCTTTGTTCATCGGCATAGCCGTTCACGATCTCACCGATGAATAGGTCGTTTGTGGGCAGCTCGATAATATCCAAAAGCTTGCACTCCAGGCTTAGCGGACAGCTCTTTATCATGGGTGCGGTCTTCAGATCTCCGTAAAAGACCTCGAAGAGACCGGACTTGTCTAACTCTTTGCCGGAGGCCAGGCCGCAGTAGTCGGTCTGCTCTACCATATTCACCCCAGGGAAGTTTACGCTGAAGGTCTTGTTCTCACGGATGCCCTTGGCTGTATAGCGAGGCTTGTTGAGGCTGACCGCAATGAGGGGAGGGGTAGCGTTCACCCTGGTGATCCAGGCTACGGTCATGAAATTTGGCTTCTCCTCCACCTTTGATCCCACCAGAGTCACAGGCATGGGATAAATGGAAACATTTTTCCCGATGTTCACCTTTTTCACGAATCTCATTCCTCCTTTTCCAGATCGGAATCTTCAAGCAGATTTACATTCGAATCTAGTTATCAAACCTCTCTTCCAATGGAGAATGCCATTCCCAGATACTTGCCAACCGCGTGATATTTGCGCCCCTCTGGAGAGAACAGAACCGGCTTGACCTTCTCGATATCTGGAAATCCGTCCGCTCCCAGCACCGCCTCATCGGCCTTTACGTCGAGTATCTCGCCAATAAACTCCGTGTGAAGGCCAATCTCGATGGAGCGAAGCAGCTTGCACTCCAGGACGAGCGGGAACTCCTTGATGTAAGGGGCATTCACAAGGTCGCTCTTTGTCGCAGTCAATCCGGCTGCCTGGATCTTGTCTGTATCCCTTCCAGAAATCATGCCGAAGTAATCGGCCTGCTTGATGTAATTCTCGGAAGGCACGTTAACCGTGAAGGCCGCATTCTCCATGATGTTGCCGTAAGTGTAGGTCGCCTTTCGCAAAGAAACCGCAACGCAAGGCGGGCTGGAGCAGCAGATACCGGCCCAGGCAGCGGTCATTACATTTGGCTTTCCGGATTTATCATAAGTTCCCACAACAAAGACTGGCGTGGGGTAGAGAAGGGTCTTTGCTCCCAGCGATTTCTTCATAACAATTCTCCTGATGAACATCTCACTAACAACAGTATCCCCGGGTGATATGCAAGATACATGCACGGCAATGACACACACGGCGGCACGATGAGGTTCCCTGATGATCGAAAACCGGTCCAGCGATAATTCATCCAGTCACCATCCATTGTAGTGCACCCGCTCTTCCCTGTACCTTTCTTGAGGGATAGGCTCCTGATCGGGGTAACCAAGAGGAACAAGCGCAAAAGGAGTTACGCCCTCCGGCAGGTTGAACAGCCTTCGAAAGCCCTCTACACGTTCCTTCAGAGGGTAGACGCCTGCCCAAACGGCGCCAAGGCCCATGGCGTGCGCTGCCAGCAAAAGGTTCTCCACGGCTGCCGAGCAGTCCTGCACCCAGAATCCCTGGTACCTCTCCAGGCTCGCATCTCCGCACACCAGCACTGCCACCGGTGACTGTCTGCACATGGCAGCGGTGGGACAGATCCTGGGAATATTGTCCAGAATCTTGCGGTCATCCACGACGATGAACTGCCAGGGCTGCTCGTTGCCGGCAGAAGGCGCAAACATAGCCGCCTCTAGCAGCTCTTTGACCATCTCGGGGGAGACCGACTGGGACTTGAACTTTCTTATGCTCCTGCGGGTCTTTAAAGCTTCCAGTGTTTCCATCGCTGATACCTTCTATAAATACAGCGTTTCATTCCCATAAATTTGTAACGATCTTTGCATAGATTTGGAGACACAAGGTATAATACAAAAATACAAAAAATGGCGAAAGGAGTGGAAAGGAAGGGGTAAAAAATAAGGAGTGGAAGGAAGCAGTAGAAGGGAAAAACGCTGCGGCTGGAAGTTTTCAAAAAGCCCCTCACTGTTGGGCAGAAGGCTCAATATCCAATAGCCATCTGCCCTTTGGCCTGTCGATCTTGTCGATCTGTCTTACGAGGAAGCCTTTAATTCCTCAGGAACAACCTCAAGCTGCAGTTTTTCCCCTGGCCGGACGACGGTCAGCCTGGCCCGCAGACCGATGCGCTCCTCGCCCAGCTGTCTATGGAGATCATCCACGTTCTCGATCTTCTCGTCATCGAGACGAACGATCACGTCTCCTGCCAACAGTCCAGCTCTTTTTGCGGGGCTGTTCAGATCGACGGAGGCCACAAAGACCCCTTTGCCGCAAGTTAGACCGTGCTGCTGCATCATCTGTTCGTTTAGATCGATATCCTGTCCCTTGGCTCCGATGTAACTGCGCCTGATCTTGCCGTATTTTATGAGCTTTCCCGCCACAATGCGGGCGATGTGAGATGGAATGGCAAAACAGATACCCTGAGCTGGCAAGATGATGGCGGTGTTGACTCCGATCACCTCTCCCCGGGAGGTTACCAGCGGACCGCCGGAATTTCCAGGGTTGAGGGCGGCATCAGTCTGAATGACATCGTCTATCAGCCTGCCTGTGCTCGTCCGCAGCGAGCGTCCCAAGGCGCTAACCACCCCGGAGGTGATGGTGCACTGGAACCCGTAGGGATTTCCTATGGCAACTACAAGTTGGCCCACCTTCAGGGACCTGGAATCACCCATTTCTGCAGGCACCAGGTCGCTGGCATCAATGCGTATCACTGCCAGGTCTGTGTCCGGATCATCTCCCACCAACCAGGCCGGGATGTGGCGCTTGTCTGAGAGCGTTACCTCGATCTTCCCGGCATCGTGTACTACATGGCTGTTGGTAATTATGAAGCCTTCCGGAGCGATTATGAAACCCGAGCCGCTGCCTTGCTGCTCTCTCATCTTGCCGGATTTTCTCAAGCGGCGAACCTCCACGTTCACCACCGAGGGGCTGACCTTCTCCGCAGAGCTTACCACTGCCCGTGAATAAGCATCAAGGAGATTGCTATCGAATTCAGATACCTGCAACTTGATGGACTCTATCTCTGGGTCCTGCCTCTCTTGAACCAAAGTCTCCATTTTACGCTTTAGCCTCGTTTTTTTATGAGTTCTTTATTCGACGTTTACTAACTTCGGGTTAGTAACATAATAGTATTTAAGCCTTTGTAATACTGGTACAATTATTGCTTGGCTGCCATCTTTGCTGGGTCGTGTCCCTAATCTACTGAAAAGTATATATTGCGTTGCTGCACCATATTCC
>CAZPUO010000036.1:0-15408 GCA_964589745.1 uncultured Methanotrichaceae archaeon | reverse complement strand
TTCTTAGAGATGGGCACTAACTTCATTCTAATGGCTTCCAGTGTCTTTAATTTTCCTATTTTTTCGGTCATTCTTCGATAGCTTCCGCTAAGTCTAAATGATTCTGGCATTTTTCAAAGTGCAGAGCTGATAAAGATTAAAAGCGAAGGCTGTAACCATCATTTTAATACCAACTCTTTTGACTGTGGTAACCAGCACTCTTCCTGCCCCAAAGACTCTTTTTATCACTGCATGAGGTCTTTCGCCTGGCGATCTTAAAACGCTAATCAACCGGTTTCGTTCTTTATCGAGTTCTCCTAAAGGCTTTTCTGTTGTCCTGCGTCTCATGGTGAAATCAATACCTTTCGCCTTAATGCCGAAATATCCTCTATCTCTGAGCACAATCTCTCCCTTTACAGATAGATCGACCTGACTATCGTGCAACGATGCAGTGGTAGTCTCTATTTCACGAATTAAGCAGTAATCGATGTCGGTTTTTTGGTGTAATTTGTAGCCGAAAAAAGATTTCTTTCCCTTTTTAGTCCAGGTACCATCTCTACTGCGACGAGTCTTAGCCTCCTTGCCGCGTAGTTTCTTAGATGAACCAGGGTCGGCTTCTATGAAAGTGGCATCCTGAATCGTTCCACGCTTAACTTGTAAACCCATAGCATCTAGCTGTCTTTGAAGCTCTGCCCAGACTAACTTATTTTTCCCGGTCTCCGCCATGCGTTCTTTAAATAACCATATAGTCCTGGAATCAGGAAATGGTTCAGGAAAACCAAGAAACGCCATAAACGATATTCGGTCGGCCATTTGCCTTTCAACTTCAAGGTCGCTCAAGCCATACCACTGTTGAAGTATCAGAATTTTGAACATCAGAATAACGTCACAATTGGGCCTTCCTCCCTTCTCACTCTTATTATCATACATTTCATCGAGAATCTGACGAACCGGCGCCCAGTCTATTAAATCCGATATCTGCGACAACCGAGACTTCCCTTGTTTGGCGCTAAGCCCTCTTAATGTCCAGGTAGTAAAAGAATCCATGTTTTAGAATAGTAATATTAGTATATAAACTTTTCCATGTTGTAACTCGGTAGTTTATAGGAGTCCTCTCGAATTTCTTTGAAATAAAATAAAATTATAAAACTCGTTTTAAATTTTGTAAAAAAGGAAAAATATAAAAGACAAAAATTAAAAAAATCAATAGGAAAAAGGACGAAAAAGAGAAGCAAGGGCTCCCGTTGCTTGAATGTAGATGGATTAAAACCTTCTTTGCCGGGCCCATGAAGACATCTTTAGTATGGTCTGGCCATTACCCACCACCAAATTATGCAGGCAGCCACCAACAGAGCTAATATAAGAATGTCTCTTGTTCCTTTTTTCAAATCTTTCACCTATCTTTTCTCCATATGTCATATAAAGGATTTTAAAACTTTTGGCCAAAAAGGTAAAATAGGTAAAAAGAAAGTTAGGAAATAGAGGTGAATTAATTGGCAGTATCAGGAATAACAGACTCGATGACACAATATTGGAAGGCTAACGAAGCAATCTACAACAATAAGCCAAAATATTCCAAACAATACGGAGTAAAAAGGCCGGACAGCAAAAGCATCATTGCAGTGTTGGCAGGTATCTTTGTCGTCCTTGTGATTATTGGCACTTACGTTTAAACAAATGAATGCCAAAGAACAAATTTATCTTTTTTTAAAATATCGAAATTGACATGGAGCAGTCATTTAAGCCAGAATAAAAAAAGGGCATCAATCCTGATTGGGTCGTGGGTGAAGGTTACTGAAAATCATTGAGAAAATCAGGCGCTTGAGATTCATTTTGGCTGCAAGTATCCATTGCGCCATGTGTTAGCGCTTTTCAGTAGCTCACGTACGCGACCCCTGATTGATCCAATGCGTTATAACCAATAAAACGACTCGGCCTTCAAATTGTCGTATCTCTGACACCTTATCATTTTTTGATATTAATAATATAATTTTTTATTTTTTGATAACCTTAATGTGATCGGGTAGATCGGTAGCGCCGAACTATGGAGGTGAGCTAAACCCCAAAAGTTAGCGCCGATGCTATTAGATATGCGGATCTACCCGGTGGTTCTCTTTTATTAAAGGTTTTTAACCTTTTCGGTATAAAGGAAAAAAAGTTTTTTTCCCTACATTAGGGGCTACTAGATTTAAGGTGCAAAACAATCCTGAGCATAAGTTTCACGAGATGACACCACCTTGGCTAGCGATTCGGAGGTCATAGTTTTTTCGGACTTGTTAGCTCACGCCCTTTGAGCTCGGGAATTCCAAAATGCATATTTCCGCTCTGAGGACGGTTGATCTAATATCTTCCGATCTCTAGAGCCCAAGCTGTATGTTTGCCAAATAGCTCCGGCGCACATCCTCCGGGTTGACTTGGAAATAGATATCCTCCGCTTCCTTTATGGCATCTCCGCGGAGCCATTGCATACATTCCCTTCTCATGCCGGCCCGAGTAGATGCGTAGTGAACCAATGCCGGCAACAGTGCGGGGTAATTTTATCCGACCTCGAAGGATCCGGGTTACGCAGCCCGACGCAATTGGCCGCGTCCCTCGCCAGGCTATCGACTTTACTACTCCCGAGTCTTTCACCCCTTCGCGCCAGATGAAAAGGGCTTTCCCCGCTATCGACTCTTTTTTCTCGCGTTTTAATCCACTGGGCCAGGGCCCGAGTACATTCTTCGTCTAAGAATACTATCCGGTTAGTTCGCTTTGGAGTGAGGTTTTAGGGTGATCCGGCAGGCTGATAAGTCTACGTCCGAGATATCAATATGGAAACAAGTTCGTTTCTTCTGAGTCCAATTTTGGCCAGCGGCAAAATAACCCCCGGTCCCTCGGGCGTACGGATAACCGGATCATTTTTTCCCATATCTCAACGCTGATTAGCTGTCGCTCCCTGATTTCATCCTTATAGCTCTTGAGGTACTTTCCCCGGATGAATGGGAACAAGTTTTTTTGAATCCTTTCGTTTTCTTCCAGATAGGCAAACCAGGTGTTTAGCGATACGTTTAGCAAAGAAGTTGTTTTAGGCCCTTTGCACCACAAGATCTTTTTGGTAGCCTAACAAATCCCCTCCCCACCTGCCGGCTTCGGCTTCCAGGCCACGCTCAGAGGCCCACCTAAGATATAGCCGGACGGCGGGCAGTATCGTGTTCACGGTCACTTCGACTGGGCCCAAAAGCCGGATTACAAATCACCCAATGTATCGTCTTCCGGTTCAACTTCATATACTGTGACGGGGACCGGATCCAAACCAAAAAGCGAAATGATTTGAGGTTTCCATTGCTGATCAAAAATATCAAGAAGAAATATGCTGGTTTTGATGACTAAGCTCTTACCTTGATGACTAGTGCAAGATGCCAGATTCAATATTATTCAAATTTTTTATAACTTCTGCTTTTTGATTGGGAGAGAGACCATGATATTCGCAGATTGTAAGCACTCTATGAAGTTCATCGCGCTGCATGGAGGCAGTATGTTGAGCAACGAATAACATGGTTTCAAAATTAGATGTTTCTTTGGTCATAGTTTGGATATTTTTTAAAAGACCTTCGTCAAATTTTATCCCAGAGACGCCGATATCTTTGATCACTTTTGCGATTTTCTCGTCTGATTCAGTGCTGTTTCTCTCGAATGTCATGGCCCTTTGGGCAAAATCTAGAGACTCTTTGGAAACCCCCTTTACTATCAATTCAGATGCGAGTTTCTTTAAGGTCTTGCCTTGGAGAATAGTTTCTGATTCGAGAGCTAAGAAAGCGACGGGGGTTATCTCAATTTTAGTGTATTTGGGACTCGGCATTTATTGATCCTCGTCTTACCATCCTATTTGAGTTTCTCTATGAATCCTATCTATTGAAGCCTTTATCAAGAGTTTTTTTGAAATCTGGGCATCATGAATGACAATGAAATAATCTTATCTACTTATCGGTTCTAATTTTTTAAAAAAATGAAAATATATAAACTTAATTTTAAATTTTAAAAAAAGAAAAGATTTTAAATAGGAAAAGGACTAAAATGGAAAAAAAGAAAAATAGAAAAAAAGGAGTGAAAGAAATGAAGTTAGGTCAGCAAGAAATAGGCGTGTACCCTCTTTGGATAGGCTTGTTGTTACTTGTCATCGTCGCATCTTTGCTAATGGGTCTATGACCGCATGCAGAAATGGTGCAGAACCAATCATGTAGCTCGGGTTCCTAATGGAAGTAACCAAAAATGAATGTCGGCCAAATTAGCCCAATATTAGTATTTGCCGTTGGGATTATAGTAATCTTCGCATCAAGTGGCGACAAAATGGTTCAGGCTTTGCGTTAGTTGCTCCTCCTGGCATGGCATTCATTAAATTCATGAAATAAAAATCTAATTCGCGTCATTTTTTATAGCAACTTAGTTAAAACCGTTGTGTGTCAACCATCTGCATACCATCTTTGATGGAACAAAGAAACAAAAGCTCTTGCATTCGTGGAGAGCGAGAGCAGACTGAAAAGCCAGCCAGCACATGGCGTGGACGCCGACAAGATCTGAAAATCAAATGCAAGAAAAGTAGGCATCCGGAAGCTGGAAGAGCATTCAAACTACTTTTGGAAATCCATGTTATGAGATTCTCTGATATTACATACTTTATTAACAGCGAAAGCTTTATAATTTTGTCAACTTCTCCGTAGATTAGAGTTTACAATTCAGGAGGTAATGGCTACGAATCTAGCTGCCATTGTAATAGTCATTTACTTGTTAGCGATGCTTGCCATAGGCGCTTGTGGTCTCCGCATGAAAGGACTAGAAGATTTCCACCTAGCAGGGCGGGGCATAAAGCTTATTCTTCTCACAGGTACTTTCTGTGCCACTATCGTTGGCGCTTCAGCTACTCTGGGCATGGCAGGACTAGGCTTCAGCAATGGCCTGCCGGGGGCATGGTGGATGCTCTCAGGCACGGCGGGGCTGCTGGTGCTGGCGACATTTTTTGCAGAGAAAGTGAGAGCTACCGGATGCTACACTCTGCCCGAGCTAGTAGGCTCTTTCTATGGGGAAAGGGCAAGATTCGCTGCTTCCGTCCTCATTGTTGTCTCCTGGGTGGGCGTCATTGCAGTGCAGATCGTGGCTTCTGGGAAGGTACTGGGCGCTGTATTCGGAGGAAACGAGATCGTATTAATGGTGGCATGTACCGCAGTCTTTGTGCTCTACACGGTTCACGGAGGGCAGGTCTCAGTGATAAAGACAGATCTGGTACAGTTCATGATAATATTAGCAGGGATGATAGTCCTGTTTTCTAGAGCCTTGGGGGCGGTCGGACCTGGCTTGCTCCTCAGTCAGAGTTTTCCCACTTCTGCGCAGACGGGGGGCTGGGATGTATTGTCCATGCTACTGGTTGTAGGCTCGGCATATCTAGTCGGACCGGATATGTATTCTCGTTTGTTTTCCGCCTATAGCCCCAAAGAAGCAAAGATATCAGCGGCAATCTCGGCTGTCATCCTTATTCCGCTGGCTTTCCTGATTACATCCCTGGGGATTTTCGCCAGGTCGCTTTACCCTGCAGCATCACCTGAGCAGGCGATTCCAGTGCTTCTGACAGGATTGCTATCGCCCGGCTCTGAAGGCCTGGTGGCAGCAGCTCTCCTAGCGGCATTCATGTCCTCAGCCGACACGAGCCTTATGACAGCCACATCCATTTTAACTCTGGATATTTACAGAAAGGCAAGTCCAGGTTCGAGTGAACAGAAGCTGATGGCTATCTCGAGGCTTTTTGTGTTAATCATAGGGGTTTTGGCTTTGGCATTGGCCATCTCAATGCCTGGCATCATCAAGACCCTGCTTATCGCTTATACCGTCTTTACCAGTGGTCTGCTCTTGCCGGTTATTGCCGGTTTTTTCAGAGACAGGCTGGGCCTTACACCTTCCGGCGCATTGGCAGGGCTGGTCGGAGGCGGTGTAACAGCAATCTTTCTGGGCCAGAAATATCCTCTCCTTGGCATGGCGGTCTCTGCAGCATTCCTATTTGGGATAAGTTGGTTGGAGAGACAGTATACAGAGCAGAAATGCCGAAACGTAGTTTAGCGGCCTTGTCCACTTGACCCATTTCGCGGGACTTACCTTCATTTCAAGTCGTAATCTATTACAATCTTTTCCTGTACCGAGAACGGAAGGTGGACAATAGATCAACATAATCATCTAAACAGCGAGGCCTTCTGCTTTTGATTACACTCCTTTTCTCAGATCCAGCAACCAGGATTCACTATCGAGATTAGAGTTGCGAGCGTATTTGGAAAAAGATTCCTCCAGGAAACCAGCTATGCCCCCGGGATGATAGACCTCCAGGGCATCGAGTTCCGCCATCTTTCTTGGATCAAGGGAGTGTGGTTTGAGGTATCTTTTGAACCTTTCTTGGTTCTCTTTCGAATCAATAGTTCCCTGGACCAGGGGAATCTTCAGCTCCATGACCTGATCAGGCTTGAGACCGATGCATTTCAGTCTGATTTCTGCATTGCGTCCCGATGGCAATGATTTTGCAATCTTAGTCGACAGATCTCGGCAAAAAAAGGCGCTGCCAGAACTCAGGTCGGAGAGACAGAGAATGATGGTTGGAGAGTCGCAGCGCTGGTACAAGGCTTTGATGGCATCCTCCGAGGCCCTGCCATTGACTGAAACCAGGGTTACGCCATGTTTCTGGCAGACGGGATACAATAATGGGTTGAACGCAGACTTATTCAGCCAGACTTCGATGGAATAGGGCCTTTTTTGGCGAATCTCTGGCAAAAATATGTGCTCTCCAGGAATCTCGTCTAGTATGGCGTCCGCGGGAATGAATCCCAGCTTTCTTGCTTTTCCCATCCACTTGGAAAACTTCTTGCCATCGCTCTCATGGTAAGGCCTTGTGATCCTGATCTCGCCCACGAACAACCCACAAATGGGATAATCTGACGCCTTTCTCTGCATTGCGTAGTAGAATAGTGCTCGAAGCGTGGTTCTTGATCTGCCGATCTCTTCCACAAAATCATGATACACCTTTGCCAACCACTTGGACTTGGTTCTATCAGTTTCAGTATCCACAAATGGCTCTGTCATACTATGTATTTCCTCAGATCTATGCTCTTGCCTTCAACAATTTGCTCGAAGAAATGGATGCGCCAAGAAAGGCTTTGTCGACAAACCGGTCTATTTTTCTAAAGGTTATCAAGCTAATCATCATTTGTGAAGCTACCCGCTTTGAAGATTTTCAGCCTATGGCAACAAAACAGTCATTTTTTTGCGATAGTGCAGGTGCTTCCTCCATATAGCATCTTTAGGAAACAAAAGTATAAAGAATAGAGTGTTTCCGCAAAGATACCTTGCGAGAGTATAGCGCCGCAGCGCCAGAGCCAAATCCGTCAGATGTGGAAACTGCACCCTCCTCCAGCAACCATACAATGAGCAGAGCACGAGCTGTTTCGAACGTGGGGAAAATCCGGAAAGCTTCTGCGATGAATGGTGGAGCAGATACTTAATGAGGAATAAGCAATGAATGACTCGTCCAACTTGGATTCATGGGGGTTTGAGCAGGAAATTCAGTGACCTAACGCCAGATGATCTGGCCAAGCTGCCAAAATTGTCCCAGGATCACTTTTGCAGGGGTACATCAAAATGATGGCTAGCTCGCCGGACATGATGTGATCAAAGCGGCCGATTATGGAGCCGCAGGGAAGGAAAACGCCAGACTGATACGCAGGTCATCCGGTGCGGGGGCTTTGTTTGCAGACAGCATATTCTCCCACAGCGGTCTCTCAGCGCTTCCCAAAATTTCGATGTTAAGAAATAGCACAAATTTATTTTATCTCAATACCCCACAACTCTGCTGTGGGGTAAGGGCATACAAGTCCGGCCCAAGGACTAGATCGGTTAAACCACTGTTTCCGCTTTCATGCGGCGGCGCCTTGCATGCCCCGCCGGCTCTGTTGCGGGTGCGCCGCCATTTTACTTTGGAATGAGCAGATGATAGCTTTCGTCTCTCATATTCAACGCTTGAAGAGGGAGGTGAAAATAGATGACCAGCATCACGGATCAGTTGATAGCCATAGTATTATTCGGTCTTATGGCATTCGTGCTGCCCACAGTGTTCAACAAGTGGTCTGACAGCAGAGCAGGAGTCAGATAAATCCCTATTGCATTGATCCTGGCGTTTGCCAGGATCGCTGCCTTATCATTATCTCATCCTGCACTTTTTATTATAATGCGGGCATTGGATATTCGTGCAGACGTTCTCCTTCGTCGCCTCTGTAAGCTCTATCAGCAGAAAGTCGAGATGATCTATTATCTTTGCATCGACTGATGCGGACTCTGCCTGCTGAAGAGTACGCTCTACCTTTTTCATCAGAACCTGGGCCAACATCCTCTCTCCCCTATGGGAAGCGACCTCTGCCTCCAGCTCCTTCAAAAGGGCACCCCAGTTCACCGGCTCCATCCTTTGCCATCCTTAAACCTAGCAGCCTGGTCCACCTCCAGGCCCAGGATGCTCTTTGCGCCTGAGAACACATCCGCTGCAATCCAGGCGCAGCCTTTTGCGGCAGCACATCTGTCCAAGGATTTCACATCTCTTCCCAGGAGATCAGCCACGCGCGTCTCGATCAGTGGAGCCGGGCTGCCAGCCAGAAAGAGCAGGGGGTCGGGTTCACCCAGATCACGTGAGAGGACGAGCAAGGCGGAGATCTCCATAGCCGCAAACAGGGCAAGCGATTCAAGAGCCAAATCCCGTTCCTCAGGTGTACATGCCTCAAGGCTCGACCGGCCTATCTTGCCAAGAATGCCGCCTCGGGTGAAGGCCTGGTTGGCCGTCATCTTTCCAGCATCCACATTTCTTATAGCTTCAACATCCAGAGGGCCTTGCATCAATCCGGGCGCGAAGATGGGAGCATCGATGGCCCCCATAATCTTTCCCTTCAGGACGCAAAAGGTCACAGTATTGGAGCTGGCATCGGACACTATGAAACTTTCTGGGCCTTGACGAAAGACGCCGTAGGCCAGACCGACTTTTTCCGGGCTCATGCCGTGGGAGAAGACCTTCAGTCTGGGATCAGAGTCTCCTTCGCGGTGTATTCCCGGCAAGAGTATAGCTGGCCAGCCGGAGATCTTTATGGCCTCGAATACCCTGGTGCCTCCGCCGACGTGGAGCCCGGCCCCCTCCTGCTGGACGACACCTCGGTTTGGGGCGTCATCCAGGCGCACGATGCGGGTGAGGCCATCCCCCATGGAGTAGGTCAGGGAGACCAGATCGACGTATGAGATGCCTAGATTGCGCCGAATGCCATCGAGGATCTCCTCTGAAGAGAGCCGGGAGGCTTCGTGCCTAGGAAGCTCCCAACAGCTCCCTGCCTCGACGGCAAAACGGATAGCTGTGGTTCCGTGATCGATGCCTAGGAACATTTGATCATCTCCAGCAAGCTTTTCGCCAGCCTGAGGCTATCCGTTTTGTTTCTCATAAGGGTATCCAGCCGGATGCACTCTCCTCTGTAGCTGCTTGTCTTATCGACTACAAAAATATCAACTTTGCCCAAAAGAGATCTTACTCCCTCATCGCTGGCGGGAACGCCTGCCGCCCGCATGAACTTCGCTGCCGGGCCGCTCACCGGCCTGTTTCCCACCAGCGGGCTGATTGCTATAACCTTTTTGCTATCCAGGTGCGCGCGTACACCCGGCAAAGCCAGGATGGGCCCTATGCTGGTCACAGGGTTGCTGGGACCTAGTAGAACTGTATCCTCCTGGTCCAGCAGATCCAGGAAAACCTGGCTTGGAACAGCGCTTTCTATTCCCTCGAAGGTTATGGACAGAACATCAGGAACTCCTTTCAAGCCTAACCAAAAGTCCTGGAAGTGCATCTTTCTCTCTCTAGTTGCGATAATAGTAGAAACAGGATCCTCGCTCATGGGAACAACTCTCTGCTCGATTCCCAAGGATTTTGCCAGGGCCTCGGTGGCACGGCTCAGGCCAAGACCGCGCCGCAGCAGTTCTGAGCGAAAGATGTGCACGCTTCTATCTTTGTCGCCAATGGTAAGCGTCTCTTGATGGCCGAGACCGAACAGGAAGTCATGGGTTAAGGTTCTATCGTCCTTAATGCCCCACCATCTCTTTTCATCTATCAAATCCGCCAGGGTGTAGAGCACAGTATCTACATCCGGCGAGACATAGTTGCCTGAGATCCACAGGTCTTCCGCTGTATTCACCACCACGGAGAGCGACCCCGGCAAGAGAAGTTCTTTCAGACCTCTGAGAAGCTTGGGCGTGCCTGTGCCGCCACTGAAAACTATCATCTCAGACGTCCAGAAGTACCATCCCCGTCTTGAGACCGGCTATATCCTCATCCGTCAGAGGAGATTTCACAGCCTTCTCCGAGGCTATGGCGCTGTTGCCCAGAGGGTCTTCGATTACGAAGGTGAGCTTGAACTGGCCCCTCCTGGCGAGGTCAATCTTCTCAAGGATCTCTTCGCCCCGCCTCGTGCTCTCAAAACTGCTCGCCTCTCGTGCCGAGCGAGTGGCGAAGGCTACAATATCCTCAATCCTGTCCAGGACGCCTTCCACATTGGATATGTAGGATTCGGAGGCGTATCCTGGCTCAACGTCGATGCCAAGTTCCGGCACTCGTATGGTGCCGCTGGATGAGCGGATTACTCTCGCGTCCAGATCCGCAATCGCTGTCACCTCTAGAGTGTAGCGTGATGGCTCCTTTTGGGTCAATAGGATGGTATCACTATGGCGAAAGCCACAGCCGCACACGCCAGCGATGACCATGGCCTCTCCGAAATAAGGTATCTCCTGGGTCTCCCAGTTGAACTGCATCTCTCGGCAGCAGACGGGACAGTTAGCATTCGTCGCTAAATTCAATCTTTGCCTCCGACCACCTTCTCGCGGTCTATCTTTATACCATTTGGTACCAGGACCACCAGATCATCGCCTATTCCGGCGATATCGCCCGAGACATCCTCGACAGCTTTCTTGAGCTCACCGATGGCTCTGTCCAGGGCGGCTTTGTCGCGCTTCAAGCCGGCGATGTCCGCCAGAACGATGTTCCCAGCGTAGATCTCCTGCTTGATCTCCGGCAGAACCTCGACCTTTCCCAGCTCTGCTACCCTCAGGACGATCTCGGGGGAACCCCGCATCTCCTCGAACTGGCCTAGATCGACCTCAGAGTAATCTTCTTCACTAGATTTGCCTATAAGTTTGAGCTTCTCCAGAAATCCAGCCATTGAAAACCCCTCGACGAAAAATGTGTATTATTATATTTATATTTAACGTCGCTACATATCCACCAGCTTTAAACCCGCTAAGCCCATGGCCGCCATGAAGAGCAGGACAATCAGGGCGAAACCGGGCGACCTCAGCCCCGCTGGAAGAGTGATCTGCACGACCAGAATGAGGGCGATCATCAAAAGCACCAGACCGGTGCTCATGCCAACCTCAAGCCAAATCTTCTTCACAAACTAAACACCTTCCTGCCTTAGAAGATATACTTTTTCGCCGTAGTCCGTCTTCGCCCGCCAGATCTGCCACCAGAGCATTGGTCCTGCAGCCATGCCACTGCCGAAAGATGAAGCGAGGATAAACCGGCAACCTCTCCTTCAATTCATAACTCTTGAGATGAAGCTGCAGCTCCTCGCGCTGCGGCCAAGGCTTCTCGGGGTTTATCCAGTCGGATGTTACCGGGCTTATTCCTCCAAGATCACTTGCACCAGCATCGGCCAGGGGCAGAGGGTCGACAAGATTGGGAGGAACCTGGACAGCCACATCCCGCGGCAGAATGTTTCGTGCCATACGCACCACCTGGCAAAGGTCTTCTATGCTGGGCCGGCGCGCGTTAGCTAGGTCGGTTCCAGGTTTGGGATCTAGAGGCTGGATGATGACCTCCTGGATGTGATCGTATACTCTATGCAGATCGGCTATTGCTTCCAGCGATTTCTTTCTATCTTCCCAAGCCTCGCCGATGCCCACCAAGATGCCTGTAGTGAAGGGAATCTGCAGCCTGCCAGCCCGGGCAATGTGATCTAATCTCACACCGGGCTGTTTTCCTGGAGAGCCGTCATGAGCCTTCAGGCGGGCAGTTGTTTCCAGCATAAGCCCCATAGATGCATTGTATGGTTGCAGTAGCCGAAGGCCGTCGTCGTCAAGTATGCCGGCGTTGGTGTGGGGAAGCAGTCCAGTCTCCAGGGCCAGCTCACAAAGCTCCACCAGATAATCCAGGATATCGGACCGGTCCGCTTCGGCCATGAGCCTCTGGAAACCCGGTACTTGCCAGGGGCTCTCTCCCAGGGTAAAAAGGGCTTCACTGCAACCCGCCTCCGCTCCCCTGGCTAGGAGAGCCAATGCCTCTGACCTGCGAATCACGCGAGCCTGGGCAAGATCATGCCGAAAAGAGCAGTAACCGCACCTGTTTTTGCACAGGTCGGTTACTGGCAGAAATACGTTCCTCGAGTAGGTGAGACAATGCATCTAGCGCCGGAACTCCACCAGCTTCAGAACATTTCCCCGCGGACATTCCTCCGGTGCCTCCCCCACGACCTCGACGATGGTGCACCGCTCTCCGTCCTTTAACCCAACGGGGTGACACATCTCAAACATGCTGCATTCCTCATCGTCACATCTCATGGCCTCGAAGACGATCTTGGAGCCGGGAAAGGCCTTTCTGGCGTCGAACGCCGCGATTATGGGGCTTTCCGCCACCTCAACGGCACGGACTCCTGCCTCGTGAATGGGGCACTCGTGGACCAGCTCTCCCCGTGTTCCCAAGACCCTGTATCGACGTTTCGGCTCCAGGTTGATGCAGGTGTTTCTGAGCTTGCAGGCCTCGCATTCGGGAGTCGACCCAACGAAAGTAAACTCCATGCCAATGGTAGCGAGCTTCGTTCCAATTAGCGTGATTTGTGTAGATGCCTCGGACATAGTTCATCCTCTGTTATATTTCATCCTCTGTTTCCATCATCTAAATATATATTATCATTATTAATTTAAATTATTCCCGTAGCTTCGGCTGCTCTTGCGGCTGCCTTGGAGTTAAGCCCCGTATCAAGTATGGTGTAGCGCTCCGGCCGGATCTTGTGGGCAGAGATCAACGCCTCGATCACCTGTTCCGCATCCAGGCCAATTTGAGCTGCGGTGGTGGGGGCTCCCACTTGGCTCAGAGCGCCGCGGATCATCTCCCAATCCCCGCCATGCAGATACATCATCATTATAGTGCCAAGGCCGCAGAGCTCGCCGTGAAGCGCCCTTCCTGGAGCTATGCGGTTCATGGCATGGGCGAACTTGTGCTCCGAGCCGCTTGCGGGCCGAGAAGAGCCGGCTATGCTCATGGCAACGCCGCTAGAGATGAGTGCCTTGACCACTATCCTTACCGATTCTTCCAGGCCAGGCCGGATATCGGGTGCAAGCTCCACAATCATCCTCGCCGTCATGCCTGAGAGGGCAGAGGCATATTCGCTATATTCCTCATTCCTTAGCCGGTGAGCCAGCTGCCAGTCCAGAATGGCCGTGTAATTGGAGATTATATCACCGCATCCGGCAGCCAGCAGCCGTGCTGGCGCCCGTGATATTATTTTCGTATCTGCGACAATGGCCAGGGGCGCATGAGCCGGGATGGAGGCAGTCTCTCCGTTTACCGTCAATGACGCCTGAGCTGAGCAGATACCATCGTGTGAAGCGGCCGTGGGCACAGATAGGAATGGTATGTCCACCCGCAAAGACGCCAGCTTGGCTATGTCTATCGACCTGCCGCCCCCAGCGCCGATGAGAAAGCCTGCCTCAATCTCTCGCGCCAGCTTTTCTGCGCGATCTACCTCCTCCATCTTGGAGGCGCTGGTGATGAGGGTCTCGGGCTGAAATCCGCCATTCTCCAGCATTTTGAATATGGCCTTTCCCACCACGTCATCTGTGTTGGGGCCGGTGACGATAAGGGCACTCGGCTCAAGCTTCAGGTCGGCGCAGATCTCTGGAAGCTCTAGCACAACTCCATTGCCAACCGCTACCTTTCGCGGAAGCTCCATCCACCTAGATCCGACCAACCGCCTCACCAGCTAAAACAGGCTATAAAAGTAAGAGTCCTCCGCGGTATAAAACCATATCCTTAAGAAGTGACGATCTCCGAGCGAAGATCGGATAGGATGCGGTCCCGTATTTTATTGACCTCAAAGCTGGTCCTGTTCCGGGGGCGGCTCAGAGGGATCTCGATGACATCCTTTATGCGCCCTGGCCGGGCGGACATGATCACAATGCGATCCGCCAGGTAGATGGCCTCATCCACGCTATGGGTGACGAAGACCACGGTCTTCTTCTCCTTCTCCCAGATTCGTAAGAGCTCGGACTGCATGAGGTTGCGGGTCTGGGCATCCAGAGCGCCGAAGGGCTCGTCCATGAGCAGAGCCCGTGGATCGTTGACCAAAGCTCGCGCAATGGCTACGCGCTGCTTCATGCCGCCGGAGAGCTCATGGGGATAGCGTGCCTCGAAGCGCTCTAGGCCCACCATCTTGAGATACTGCCTGCTGCGAATCCGGCGCTCTTCTGTTGGCACTCCCTTCAGCTCCAGGCCGAAGGCAATGTTGTCCAGGACCGTTCGCCATGGGAATAAAGAGTACTCCTGGAAGACCATGCCCCTCTCTGGACCGGGTCCCTTTATGGATTCTCCTGCCAGAGAGAGGGTGCCCGTGGTGGGCTCCTCAAGGCCAGCAATTATTCTGAGCAGGGTGGTCTTGCCGCAGCCAGAGGGGCCGATGAAGCAGATAAACTCGTTCTCCTTGATGCTCAAGTTTATATCCCGCAGGACCTCCATCTCCCTGCCATCTGCCCAAAAGAGCTTGTTTAAACCCTTGATCTCCAGCAAAGCCATGCGAAAAAGAATTTCGCTCAGGGAGGTATAGCTCTTTCCATTCAGGAAAGATTCCAAATTCTCGTTTTTGAACAGCGACCGATTCGAAGATTGCAGGATGGAAAGAAAAAGGTACGGGGGTGAATGGGAAGGTCGCCATCTCTTGCCCAGAAGCGTGTAGGGCGAAAGATAACAAGCTTCCCTCGTCACAATTATTGAGTGGCACCGGCTGCTATTTAGTCAATGTCCATGCGGAGCGAAAGTATTCAGAGCTTCTCCGGTTTTTCCAGAAGCCTGGTCTTCTTCATCAGCTCTCCCGAGCGAGCGTGAGGCTTCCTGGAGACGGAATCGTTGCATTTCTCCAGCTCTCTGGCCTCGTCCGCAAGGCGTGCAGCTGCCCGCATGACCTCATGGCCGGCAGCCGCGGCCAGGGCGATGGCCTCCAGATCCTTCAGCTTGAAGCAGGCCTGGGCGTCGATGGATGCGACAGTTTGAGCCATATAGAGCGCCCCTACGGCCTTGGCATGAGCGTAGGGATTCTGGAAGTTCATGCGCTCCGCGCACTTCTCCGGCGTAGCTAAGAT
>CAZPUO010000035.1:0-15429 GCA_964589745.1 uncultured Methanotrichaceae archaeon | reverse complement strand
ACTCGATAGTCTACAGATGCTGAGGCTAAAGCTGAGTAGCTAAACACATACGAAATATATAATTATATTATTCATATAATTCCTTCTCTTTCTAGATAGCTCTCGCGGTAGAATATCAATTTAATCTTTCATGCACGCCTCCCGAATTAACCTGACTTTTACCTATTTCGCGCGATTGCTGTAACGAAGCATACTGCTTCTTGGAGTTGTTAGAAATTTGCAGGTAATAAGTGGAGCATCGAAGGCTATCCAAAAGCATTTAAAGCAGCTATGGATACAATATTATTGACATTTGGTAAACCATACGAAATGTCAATTAAGCGGCAGCAGTGAGTGCTTCGGCGTTTCCCTATTGCTGGCTTTTCTTGGTCTCTTCTTTCATCAATCGCGTCAATGCGTACACTGTAGCAGCTCCGTAGCTGTGGATTGAGCGGTAGAAAGGCTGAGTATATCAGGGACGTCTCCCGGCTGGTGATGGAAGGCCTGGACCTGGAGGGCCTGCGGTCTTATGACGAGCGGAGCGTAATTGAGGAGATGAGCAAGATACGGGGCGTGGGGATCTGGACTGCGGAGATGACCATGATCCGAGGAATGCAGAAGTTTGATGCCATACCTGCCGATGACCTGGGTCTACGCAGGGTGATATCACATTACTACTACGAGGATAGAAGGGATCACAGGCCAAGAGGCCCGCAGCGCGGCTGAAGCCTGGAAGGGCTGGCGGGGCCTGGCCAGCTATTACTTAATCCTAGCGGAGATTTTGAAAATCAAGGTCCGAGGTAAAAACCTTCTTTTATAACCACATCTAAAACAAAATTACACAGAAATTGGCTCATTCTCAAGCTCTTCAATTAAATGTGTCTTTAATCCTTAACTTTCACGCTACATAGAAAAGTCTTTAATAGCTTCAATACCTTGAGAAATAAACTGGAGAAAAAATGGGAGAAAACGAAATATATAAAGTAAGAGATCCTATTTATGGGTTCATACCCTTTAATGAATGGGAGAGGGACATAATATCTCATGCAGCATTTCAAAGATTAAGAAGAATTAAGCAACTGGGCACAGCCGATTTAGTTTATCCGGGGGCAGTCCATTCCAGATTTGAGCATTCTCTTGGAGTTATGCATCTGGCCACTCTAATGTACGAATCAATAAGAAAAAATGATAAAAACGAAATATTAAAGAAGAAATTACACTACAGGGACCCTGGGTTTGAAAGAGAAAGGCAATTAATTAGATTATCTGCACTGCTTCATGATATAGGTCATGCGCCTTTTTCTCATGCTTCCGAAACAATCTTGCCACTAAACGATCGAGGTGAAGCGTACAGCCACGAGGATTATACTGTCGCTATTATAAAGGGCCCACTTAAATCGATAATTGAAACTCATCCATTTAATGAAAGAAATTATGGCATATCTGCTAGTGATGTTGCAGCACTTATCGAAGGAAACCCTTCTTTGGGTCTAGGAAAGAGGCTATTTTGGAAAGTTCTTATCTCAAGTCAATTGGACGCAGATCGCGGAGATTATCTTTTGAGAGATTCTTATCACGCAGGAGTCAAATATGGAGTTTATGATCATTTAAGATTAATTAATACTCTTTCTCTTGGTATGGAGCCGGAATCTGAAGAAATAGTTCTTGGCATAGATGAAACTGGATGGCACGTTGCAGAGTCTCTCGTAATTGCAAGATATCAAATGTTTACGCAAGTCTATTTCCATAAAACTGTTAGGGCCTATCAGTATCATCTTGAAGAGGCTATGAAGGCTGTATTAGCTGCCGGCAAATTGCCAAGTCCAATCGAATTGGATAATTTTATAAAACTAGATGACACCGATATATGGAAATTGTTTAAAGATAATTATGGCTCAAATTTTGATTGCAAGTCTATTTTAGATAGGGAACATATTCGACGGATTTATCATACTCCTGAAACGCCCACACCTGAAGACGAAGCTGCAAAGGACGCGATCAAACAAAAATTGGAAGCTCAGGGTATATGGGTCTATGAAGATAACAAAGCAAAAAAGTCATGGTATACCCTCAACAAAGAAGAAGAGAAATTCACAGAAATAATGATTGTAAAAGACGGAAAGGCAAAACCATTATCGGCTTATTCCTTAATTGTAAAGAATATGAAAGACATTAATCAAATAAGGCTCTACGTGAAACCAGAGGATCGAAAGAAGGGGGAGGATTTATTAAAATGAGTGAAAGTATATTTAAGCGACCGGCTTTAATTGCCTATTTAGTTAAAAGCATTAGCGGTCGGTATACAAGTAAACAAATAGGTAAAACAGTTATTCAAAAAATGATTTATATTCTCTCTCGTAAAGGCCTGCTGGAGGCTAACTATTCTATGTATCATTACGGTCCGTACTCACAGGAAATTGCGGGTGAGTTGAATTTTGCTGAAAGCTCGGGTCTTATTGAAATCAAGTGGATAGACGATAAGGGATACTTCATAACCTCGGTACCAAATAAATTAGAGCAATTCGAGCCTCTTTTAAGAGAAGGTGAAAAACTAGAGATAGATAGAGCGGTCGAAAAATTTGGTGGATTCAATGCAAATGAGCTATCTATAATTGCAACAGCAATTTATTTAAAAGATAAATTTAAAGTCGATGATTCTAAATTGATCGAAGCCGTTCATGAGATAAAGGATCAATATACGATCAGTCACATTAGCTCTATCTTAAAGAAAAGTGAGGTTATTCATTAGCATCGATCAATATATTTATTATTTTTCATGATGTCAAATTTCGTCCTTCAGGCCTTTTAAAAAATGCCCTGATGTAATTCCCCCTCTAGCCATGTGCCTGATCCGCTCTTTAAGCGCTTGAAGCTCTTCGGAAAGGGATGCTCCTTCCATCTTTGTCAGCTCTATCGCCTCAAGGTAAATTTCTGTCATCTCTCGGGCATACTTTCCGGTCCTGCCCCGAGCGTCTACGGCCACGCCATCCAGGCCAATCCCGAAGAGCTTCGGCATGTAGTCCAGGAGGCAGGTCTCGGCTGAGTTAAAGATGTGCGTTCTCATATCATCATCAATGCGCAGGGGGAAGACGCGCTTGAAGTCCTGCAGCCCCCAGAAGCCACCCGGACTGGCCTCTTTTTTTGCAAGGCAGGGTATGCAGTCCTCCGTCACCATGACCTCCAGATTGCCCTGTACCATCAGTTCCATCTCTGGGGCGCCTCCGGAGTCGCCTGCGCCAGGGCGAGACCTGGCTATGATATCGGCCAACTGCTTTGCAGAGAGCTCAGGCGATAGGGTGAGGCGTTGAAAGGAAGGAGAAAGCTGCTGGACTGTAAGATGGTTCCACACGTTCAGGCCTGCAGCTCCGTAAAGCCTGGCCTTGGGCCTGGCTGCCAGGACCGCCTCGGCTGCACCCACTCCCTCCACCATGATCCCGTCCACATCAGCCTTGGCCAGCAGTGACCTGGCAAAATTTAGATAATCCGCTCTGGTTATCTTTGGCCACTTCCAGATCAGCTCTGCGTCGGAGCAGATGGCCTTCGCCTCTTGCAGCAGCGCTAGGGTATTCTTAACGCGATCCGCCGCATCCCTTATGGACGGCTCGAAGTAAATCCGCCGGCATCCGCTCTCAACTGCGCCCCGCACTGTCTCCAGGCTGTCGGCGTAGACCGCCAGCGATGGAACACGGCGGTCCTGAACAGGCGAAGCCGCAGTCAGGCCCATCAGCCTCAGCCTCTCCCGGGCTTTGGCAATCTCGTCCGGAGAAGGGCGGCGACTTTCGAGAAGCGCATCCTCCGCCTTGGCCAAGAGGTCGCGCCGCAGCTGGTTCAATGCCCCCAGGGGCGCGAATAGGTCCCCAGGACAGTCTATCACCACCTTCCTGATCACGAAAGGCGTTCCCCCGGTCCTGCGCAGCTGGGCCTCGATCTGCTGCAAAGTGGTAGGCTGGCTTTTGGCCTTCTCCATCTTGAAGCCCGCGCGAACCCGCACAGAAATGCCCCTTTCCAGCCGGGCTTCGGCAACCGGCGTCCCGTCTTCCCAGGAAATATGAACATCCATGAAAATCTCGGTCTTGACGGAGGAGAGGATCTGCTTGGCTCTTCGGTCGAGGGCGATGCTACCCGTCAGGTAGACTTTTGCCCCTGGCCTCACCCTCTCCGGTGTCTTCAGCTTGAGCAGGCCGTCCTTCTGCGAGGGCTTGTGGACGATCAGCCCTGTCTCCTGGCCGGGAGCGATGATGACCAGGCCATCCTCATCTTCCGGTTTCAGTGGCCCTGTCAAACGCACTGCCGCCTCGCCTCTCTGAGAGTCGAAGGAGACGACGCTTCCGATAAGCATACCCCTGTTGTCTGACATCTGCCTGCCCATGATGTCTTTTGCACCAAGCAGATAGCCTTCTGTGAAGTCGCGGTTGAAGGCCAATGCCAGATCCCTTTCATCCTCCACAGAGGGAGACCAGGCGCCGCGGCCGATGGCGTCCAATGCTTTCCTGTAGATGCTGGTGACGATGGCCACGTACTCCGGGGACTTCATCCTGCCTTCGATTTTCAGTGACTCCACAGGCGAATGAACGAGCCTCTCCAGATGCCTGTAAACGGAAAGATCGCGGGTGGAGAGAAGGAACCTCTCCTTTAACGGCGAGGCCCTGAATCCTTCGGGCCGGCCGTAAACATCCATCTGGCCCTGGACCAGGACGTAGGGTTTGCGGCAGGGCTGGGCGCACATTCCCCGGTTCCCGCTGCGCCCGCCAATGGCCGAGGAGAGCAAACACTGCCCGGAATAGCAGTAGCAGAGCGCCCCGTGAACGAAGACCTCCAGGCCCAGCCCCGATCCCTTCATCTTTGTGATCTCCTCGAGAGGAACCTCCCTGGCCAGGACCACTCGCCTGAATCCGTTCCTGGCGGCCCAGGCAGCTCCCTCGCGGTTGTGAATGGTCATCTGCGTGGAGGCATGCAGATCCAGGTCGGGCACCAGCTGGCGCGCCAGTGCAGCCGCGCCCAGGTCCTGCATCAAGACAGCATCCACACCCAATTCATAGAGCCGGATAAGGTACAAAGCAATATCCTGCAACTCGTCATCCCTGATCAGGGTGTTGACGGTCACATAAACCTTAGCGCCTCGCAGGTGAGCGTAGTCGACCGCATTTTGCAGTGCGGGCTCATCGAAGTTGGCGGCGAACTTCCTGGCTCCAAATCTCTTACCGCTGAGGTAAACGGCATCTGCGCCTGCAGCCACTGCTGCCCGTAAAGCCTCGGGCGAGCCAGCAGGAGCAAGCAGCTCTGGCAATTTTCTCAATTTTGATCGCCGTTTCTATGCCGCAAGAGTTGATAAGATCTCGCCTTGCGAAAGGTCTTGAAGGGGTCCGATCGGCAACCTTTGAGAATGGAAACCCTAAAACCCTTGGGAATATTTTATGTGATATATGCAGAGCAAAATTGCCAAGTGTTTGAACCTAAAGTACGAGCCTGTCGCCATCCTGTGGAGCGATGAAAAGCCAGCTGATGCACTGGGGTTCAAAGGCTGCAAAGGAGGATGTGTCATGGTCCTCTTTGCCCAGACTGCAGCCAAAGGAAAATCTGCAGCTTTTGACCGAGAAAACTTTGGATGCTTCGGTGGAGGATCGGGACTGGGCTTTGGAAGGCAGTACGAGAATTTCCCCTTAGGCGGGGTCGAGACATTCAAGTATTTTCTTTCCACCGGGCTGGAGGGCCAGCAGAGAGACGATCTGGAAAAGAAGATCTGCAGCCTGGGCAGCCGAGAGCAGGTGCATAGCTTCCTCCAGGGAGAGCGCTACAAGAAGACGCCTGCTCTGGTGGAGGACTTCCTGAAAGAGCTGCCCTCAATGGAGGTCTCAAAACGATATGTAGTATTCAAGCCTCTGAGGGAAGTGGCGGGCGGGGAGGAGCCGGTCGTTGTGGTCTTTCTGGCAGATGCTGACCAGGTCTCCGCTTTGATAGACCTTGCCAACTACGACCGCCCCGGGGTGAATAATGTCTTTGCTCCCATGGGCGCGGGCTGCCATCAGATCGGCATCTACGCCTTTAGGGAGGGGCAGAGCGACCGTCCCAGAGCTGTCCTTGGTCTTACAGACCTTTCCGCCAGAAAGAATGTCCGCCATATCCTGGACAAAAATGTGCTCACTTTTGCCCTGCCCTTCCGACGCTTCCAGGAGATGGAAAAAAATGTCGAAGGGAGTTTCCTGGAGAGGAGCACCTGGAGAAGCCTGGCGAAGGATTTGGAGGGCTAGCTTTCTGCCAATGCCACTTTTTAGCATCTCCTCGTCGTAGAAATCTTTGTAGGTTATGACTGCTAATAATAATCTATGCTATCTTCGGATACGATTAGGAGTCCCGATACGGAAAGGACTAACCGGGTTCCGCCAGGCCAGAGCTTGACTGAAGACTGGCCGGTACTTCATTTTGGGGGCGTTCCCAAGATAGACCCGGAGGGGTGGAGTCTGAGATTATTCGGCCTCGTGGAAAAGGAGCGGAGCTTAAGCTTTTCCGAGTTCCTGGCCCTGCCTCAGGTCAAGGTTTTCTCGGATGTGCACTGCGTCACTGGCTGGTCAAAGCTGGACAACCTCTGGGAAGGGGTACAACCTTTGGCTCTGAAAAATATGGCCAATATCTTGCCCGAGGCCAGGTTTGCCATCGTGCACGCTTCAGGGGGTTTTACCACCAACCTCACTCTGGAGGACTTCTTCCAGGAGGACGTGCTATTGGCGGTGAGGCACGATGGTCGATCCATATCACCGGAGCACGGCTATCCGGTGCGTCTCGTGGTACCCAGGCTCTACTTCTGGAAGAGCGCCAAATGGGTTGTGGGCATAGAATTCACCGCCGAGGACCGGCCTGGATTCTGGGAGACGCACGGCTATCACAACCGAGGAGACCCCTGGAGGGAAGAGCGCTACAGCTGAGCATTTTTTGGAAAAGCGATGCACTTAGAAAGCAAACATAGATTATTTATTTGAGAAGATCATCCGTTTATTGGTGAATGAGATGAGATCGTTTGTAGCTATTTTTCTTTTGCTGATGTTGATCATGCTCTCCACAGGAGGACAGGCGTTGCAGACATTTTCGGGAGAGTCGGTCTCCATAGATACGCCTGTCGATGACGATATCCTGGCCGCAGGTAGCATGGTCAGCATCAACGCTCCGGTAAATTCGGCGGTAGTCGCCGGCGGCACGATAAATATCAATGCGCCCGTGAAGTGAGACGTCCTTGCCCTCGGAGGCCAGGTGTACATCAACTCGGATGTGGGAGGAAAGGTGATGGCCGCCGGAGGAAATGTGAACTTAGGCGGCAATATCGGCACCAACTTGGTGGCTGCGGGCGGCCAGGTGAACATACTTCCCGGCAAGACTGTGAGCAAGGATGCACTCATCGCAGGCGGCAATGTGGTCAATGCTGGACATGTGAACGGCAACCTGACCGTCAGCGCCAACCAGTTTAGCAACACAGGCTCTGCAGGCAGTGTATACTTCCACAAGACAGAAAGTCGCAGGGAAGAGAGCCACCAAGCCGCGGAAAAATTCAGCTTCTTTGGCCTTCTCATCATTCTCGGCTACTTCATCCTTGGCCTGATACTGGTCAGATATCTACCAGGGATATTCATGGCCGTGGATAGCGAGGCCAGATCGTCTCCAGTTCTGAAGACCATTGTGGGGTTTGTGCTCATCATTGCCTCCTTCATAGCCATCCTGATAGTGGCCCTGACAGTAGTGGGGATACCAATCGCCTTGATCTCTGCACTCCTTATCATCGCGGCCTTAGCGCTCACCGGAACCTTCATCTCCTACAGCCTGGGAAAGGAGATAGGCGAGCGCCTGAAGCTCAAGCAAGGAGATATGATCCTTTTCGTAATAGGCTTCGTGATCCTCAATGTGCTCTTCCTGCTGCCCTATGTTGGCTGGCTGATTTCTTTGATCTCCATGAGCCTGGGCTATGCAGCCATCCTCTATGCGGCACGCCACCTGGCAAAGGCAGGGTATCCAAAGCCCGCCTGAGACTTCTTTTTTGACGCGGGCGAAAAAGCCCGCAAACATTATTTGCATTGCAGCCCTTACCTTTCTTGATTTCCATCTGGCAAGAGTGGTGAAGGCTTGAAACTGATAGTTTTCTACAGCGGCGAGTTCGGCCAGCGCGTGACGGGCAACCTCGTCAACTATTCTGGCTTTTGCATCTCCTGTGGCGAGGCATGTACTCAGTGCCGCAATGTTCGGCCGGGATATGCCGAAAACATCGTGGCAATGGTAGAGATGCCGGATCCGGCGTCTCTCGGAGACTTCATCGATGACGTGGAACCCTATCTGCCCAAAGTGATTCCTCCGGCTGACATCGCCATGGTCATCAACGTTCACCCCGACATACTCTTCGGCCTCCTTCCTAAGCTGAAAGAGGCGGGAGTGAAGGGCATCATCGGCTGCTCGGAGACGCCCAAAGAGATGCCCCTGGGGCAGCGAAAGCAGCTCGAAGAGAGGGCAGCGAGCCTGGGCATGGAGGCGGCCTTCGCCAAGCCGTTCTGTGCCCTTCGACCGGATGCGGCCAAGCCCAACATCGCCGCCTTTCTGGAGAAAGCCGGAATCGGCGAGCCGCTCATTGAAATCGCCGTGCAAAAGAGCCGGGAGGGAAAGGATCACATTGTTGCTGCCAACGTCATCCGCAGCGCCCCCTGTGGCTCGACCTGGTTTGTTGCGAAAAGACTCCTGGGTCTGGAGCCGGATCAGCCTGACATCCGGGAGAGGATCTCGGAGGCGCATCACGCCTACCCCTGCACCGCCTCCATGGAGAGGGATTCGGAGCTGGGCGACACCGTGCTTCATAAAGGCGGCTACATCATCCGGGAGGCGGTGGAGGACGCTTTTAAAAAAGCGAAACGGCTGTAGATTGAGATGTCTCGAAACCTTTTTGCCGTGAAAAGGGCCTCTTTCTGGTTATGTCCTCTCTGAACTCTGCACTTTATATTCTCATGATACCTTCCGTCGGTGATGTGCAATCCGCAGGCTTTTGGCTGGAAAAGGGAAATGATCTCTGCAATTCTGGGCAGTTGGAAGAGGCGCTCAAAGCCTACGACCACGCCCTGAAGATCGATGCCTCTCTGATCGACGCCTGGAATAATAGAGGCACGGTTTTAGCCAACCTGGGCCGCTATCCAGAGGCCCTGCAGTGCTTTGAGGAGGCTCTGAAGCTGTCGCCCCAGCATGCTCAGGCTCTGAGCAACAAGGGCATGGTCCTCGCTCAGCAGAAGAAGTACCAGGAAGCCTTAGGCTGCTTCGATGCCGCCATAGCCGTGGATCCCTATTTTGCTGGTGCCTGGCACAACAAAGCCTTGGCACTGCAGTGTTTGGGCCGCGGCCGGGAGGCCATGGCCGCCATGAAGACCGCCCAGACGCTGGATGGGTCGGCGCGAGGTTGCCGTAGGCGATAGCGTTACGATCGCAGTTATTATTGATCTCGCAATGGAACCCTCTTCTGAGATGCCAAAAAATATATCCTTTAACTTTCTAATTTAATTTAAATGCGTCTTGGATGCGGACAGCATTGCATAGATATTGGTGGTAAATATGATGGCCAAGTTTCTCTGCGATAACCTTCTCAACAAAGACGTGGAGCTCTACTTCGGTGGCGGACCCGGGGAGAGGCTGAGGGGAAAGGTCCTGGGCAGTGCCGAAAACATTCTCATCCTTGAGTACAAGGGGCGAAAAGACTACATCAACGCCAGCAAGATACTGGCAGCGTGGGAGATTTAAATCTCAGTATGCAGCTTAGGGCTCGATTCGATGGGGGGGGTTCTCCTCGGGCACGCTGGCCTTCCAGCTCAGATTCTTTATCACGCCCAAAAGCGTCCTAGCCTCGCGTTCCGTCAGTTCTGCCCTGCCGAAGATGCGCCGCAGCATGAGCACCGTGAATTCCAGCTTGTGTTCGGGATAGCTGATTTCCTGAAGCAGTTTCCTTGATCTCTCCAGGAGCCGCAGCATAGTTTCCCTGCTGGCCAGGTCAAGGCTTCCGTCCTCAACCTGGGAGAGCTCATAGAATAAGACCGCCGCGGCATGAGAGAGATTCATGATGGGATATTCCGGGGCAGTAGGAATGGATACAACCATGTCGCAGATCGCCAGCTCTTCGCTGCATAGTCCGCAGTCCTCTCGGCCCAGCAGCAGCGCAACCTCTCCTTCTTTTCCGTTCAACTTCTCTGCCAGTTCCGCAGGAGTCAGGCAAGGAATTCTCAGATGCAGCCTGAGGTGGTGCTGTTCCGTCTCCAGCCTTTTGCCGGTGGTGCCCACCACCAGACTGACGCCTTCCAGGGCCTCTTGCAGGGTCGAGTAGCTCCTGGACATCTGCAGAACATCGCGTGCGTGCGCGGCCATGGCCGATCCGAAGTCCTCGATCTTGCAAGGATTGACCAGCACCAGATCGTGAAAGCCGAAGTTCTTCATGACCCTGGCCACCGAGCCCACGTTGCCTTCGTACATGGGCTCCACCAGAACGACGCGAAGGTTCATCGCATCATCCTTTGGATACACCCATTTCGGGATTTGTTGACCGCGATTCTAAAGCGTGCCAAGCTCTCTTTCACCACGAATATACCTCAATTCCTTATATATTAATTTACAGGATACAAGAACAACATTCCGGCGGTCTTATGATTCAAAAACTTTCAGGAACCAATCGATGGCAAGATATTTATTCTGCAAGAAGAATAATTAATGCTGTCTCATTTCACCAAAATTTAACGGCTGGGAATGAGCGGGCAATTCCGCTCTCCCTTCTTAGTTATTTCTTTTCAGCCATTACGCTTTGAACATTTGATATTTTTGTCTCACCGCGATTAATCCAGAAGCGATTCATCTATCCTGTCACATTAATGAGTTAATTTACTATCAAGTAGTAATATTATTTTGTGAATCATTTGATGAAACGAAAAGGTTGAAGGAACACTTCTGGATAGCAAGAAACCACAAATAACGCGGAGCATCGAAGTCATGAAATCGCTACGGGCCTACGAGGGCCTTGCAACTGACCTACCGCGACTTTTTTGGAAGTGCCAGGCGGAGGCTAACATATCAGTTTTGTCGAACAGGAAGGATGTTCTATTATACGGTGACGCCAAAGCGTGCAGCTGTCCGTCAACGACTTATGGACCTGGAGAGGCGCGCAAGCATCAGAGGATGTACTTCCCGGAGCAGGGGAAGCATTGCCCTAGCGATCGGTTCGGCGCACTACTTACCTTCGATGATAAGTCGATTCAAAGAAGTGGGAACTTAGTGCGGCATTGCCGGCAAATCATATCGAGGCACTAACGCCAGTGCACAATCAAGGCATTAAGACCTTGGTCCAGGCGCTGTGGATCGGCGCTTGACTCGCCCAAAACATCACGTATTACATATTTTATGCATCATGCGCCAGCTGGCCATAAGACGCAATATAAGTAACATCCGACTTTCAGATGGAGATCCTCGGCCCGGCCAGCAAGCGGGCCTAACTCCAGAGGCAATCTCTCGCTCCCCTCATGGCTGGCAAAATCAGTTGCTATCAGAGAAAAAAGGCTTCGGATGATCTCTTTACCAGATCACCGGCCTTTCACTCTCAGGCCTGTAAAGTTTATCCCCTGGCTTTACGCTCGGGAACGCCTTGTAGAACTCAGGCACGTTAAAGACCACTCCGTTGACCCTGAACTTGTTGGGTGAATGGGTATCAGTCAGTGCTAGTGTCCTGAGGGATTCGTTCGTGTCCGATTCACGCCAAATCTGGGCAAAGCTTAAGAAGAACCTCTGATCCCCTGAGAAGCCGTCGATCAGCCCAGTCTCGTTTTTCAATGAGAGCTTATAGGCGTGGTAGGCCATGGTCAATCCGCCGAAGTCAGCTATGTTCTCCTGCAAGGTCAGGTTACCGTTGACATACAGGCCGGGCAGGACCTCGAACCTGTTGTATTCGTCCACCAGAACCTCTGTGCTCTTGTTGAAGTTATCGGAGTCCTTTGAAGTCCACCAATCCGTCAAATTTCCGCTAGCATCGAACTTTCTGCCCTGGCTATCGAAGTTGTGGGTCATTTCGTGGCCTATTATGGCGCCTATGGCTCCGTAGTTGATTGCATCATCGGCATCCTTGCTGAAAAAGGGCGGCTGCAGAATGCCCGCTGGAAAGACCATCAGAACCTTGTTATAGTCCGCGTAGGCGTTGGTCTCCTGAGGGACCATCTCCCAGAGTTTGTGATCAACGGGCTTGCCTATCCTGTCCAGACCATCGGGACCATGGTGGAACTGGAATTTGGAGGCCCTAAGTGCATTCATGACGTAGGAATCGTTCTTCACTTCAAGCCCTGAATAATTCAGCCATTCGTCGGGGTAGCCTACCTGGACATCCAAGGCCTCAAGCTTCTTGAGAGCTTTCTGTTTGGTCTCAGGCTCCATCCATGTCAGATTTTGAATTCTCTCCCTGAAGGCCTCTTTCAGGTTGGATACCATCTCCTGCATCTTGGCCTTGGAACCTGGATCGAAATATTTGGCCACGTAGGCACGCCCTATGGCCTCGCCTATTGCCCCGTATTCTGCATCGAGGACTCGTTTCCAGCGAGGCTTCATCTCCTGCTGGCCATTAAGCTTCCTCCCATAGAAATCAAAGTGTTCCTCCTCCAGGTCAGAGCTGAGATAAGAGGAAGTAGCCGAGATCAGTTTCCAGCGGAGGAATGTCTTCCAGTCATCTATGCTCACGTTCTGAAAGGCTGCACTCAGCTCCTTGAAGAAGGATGGATTTCTGACATTGACATCGGATACGTCCGGGCGACCCAAAGCGCTGAAGAGTCGAGACCAATTCATGCCCGGTGCAAAGGTCTGAAGTTCTTCTAGGCTCATCTTGTTATAAGTCTTGACCTCATCAGTATCTGCCACGTTGGTGAAGGATGCGTTGGCTAGCCTGGCCTCTATGCTCATCGCAGTTCTGGCATTACTCTCAGCGATCTTTGGATTATCGCCGAGGAAGATGAACATCTTGGCAATGTGAGCCAGGTACTGCTCCCTGGTTTTGATCGAGTCATTGTCCTGCCTGAGATAGAAATCTCTATCTGGAAGGCCTAGGCCGCCCTGAGTGATGGTGGCGATCATAACCTTGCTATTCTTCTTGTCGGGCGCCGCATACATGGAGAAGAAGGGGTACAGGCCAGTGTCCATCATTTGCGTCGATACTGCCTGAACATCGTTGATGTTTGAGATATTTTCTATCATCTTTAGATCAGCTTTGATGGGATCAAGGCGTTGCTTTTCCAGGGTAGCATTATCCATTCCCATGCGGTAGAACTCACCGATCTTTTGATCGAGGCTTCCCTCGACAGCAGAGGTGTTATTGGCTGCGCTCACCACTATCCCTTTGACAAGGTCGTAGTTTCTGTCCTCCACTATCTCGAACTCCCCGTAACTGGATTTGTCGGCAGGCACGGGGTGGCTCTTTATCCAGGCTCCATCAACATACTCATAAAAGTCATCTCCAGGTTTTACTGAGAGGTTCATGCTCACTGGATCGAAGGCCATCTCATGGCCTGATGTGTTCGTGTTACCCGTAGAAGCTTCAGAAGAGCCAAAAGCTACAAAGGCTAAAGCGATAATTAGTGCGATGCCGAAAACGGACTGGCATATTACTCCATTCCCCTTCATGCCACTCAACTCCTAATAATTCTTGGGGAGACACTTGCGCTGTAGCATATAAAGGTTGCTTATTAATATTCACGTATCTGAAGAGGATAATTTTAGGTGAGCCTAGGAGGCATATAACCCTACAAACTTTTTTCCACTTATTGATGGCCCAAGCAATTTACTATAGAGGTTACTTTGTTTCCATCTCCCACATACCTGACGGCTCTCGCTTATCAAAGAATAAGGCACTAATCGTATATTGCTCGCCTTGTTGAATCGCTGACGTGCGTATACCTCAATGTCGTCCTTATACCATTGTCCCTAAGTATGGTCTGGACCACTCTAACATCTGCTCCGTGCGCGATCATGATGGTAGCTGGAGGATGGCGCCCAAAAACATGAACAGCACCCGGCTTAAATATGCCTGCCCTTTTCTTCGTGAGAATGAACATTCGATGGAGAGCTTCTCGATTCCAACGCCTTCCGTAGTCGGTGTAGAAATATATTGCTTTCCATTTATGATAAAATCTGACCGCACCTCGAAATATCTTTGCAAGGTACTAGCACACTCAGGCGTCATAAAGACGATTCCGTCTTTGTCCCTTACCATTCCTGACTCGAATTGAAAGCTACTTTAAGTCGAAGTCTACATCCTCTAAGGCGCATGGCTCTGAAGCGCGCAAGCAGCCGAAGAATAAACCTGTAACATGGCGAGACGCTTGATATTGCAACTTGCGGCATCGAATATTTTATGAACTTCATCCTCGGAGAAGTAATGCGGTATTGTATTGTTGGCGCGAAGAACCGGGAACATGAAGCTCTCCATGCATCTTGTGAAAATTTCCCATAGCATAGCAGGAATTATTAACAGTTGTCCGTGCCTGATCTTGGTCGATGAGGTGTTCGCTAAATTTGCCTGCTTGCTCTAAGGAAGGATGCGCATCTCCTGCGAACCGCAAGAAGTTCCGGAGGATGCCCGAATATCTTTCAATGCTGTTTTCGCTGAACCCCTTTCCCTTAGATAGCGATTGTATCTTCCAGAAACCGATTCAAAGCTCTCTCTTTTGACGTGCCGATTCATACTTAATTTCTGTTTCATGTCTTGAGACGACACTGGCACGCTTGACATGGTATTAGCGCCTCGGAGACATATTGAATGAGTGCGCAGCTTGAAAAGATGCTGCAAAGTTCTTCATGACCTGGCCACAGAGCCCACGTTGCTTTCGTACATGGGCTCCACCAGAACGACCCGAAGCCTCAAACGCATCATCCTTTGGATACACCCAGCGGCACAAGCTTGGCAACTTTGGTGGCGATTCCCAGGTTATGCACCACGTCCACCACAGCGGCGGATGGCTTGTAAACCTGGGGCGCTTCCTCGGCCAGCATTCCCGGACTGTTTGACTTGACCACTATGCCTTCCTTATTGAGGGCGGCTTTGATGTCCCGCCCTGCGAAAGTCTTGAGAGCCTGGCTTCTGCTCATGATCCTGCCTGCGCCATGGCAGGCAGAGCCGAAGGTGAGTTCCAGGGCGCGATCGTTGCCACAGAGGACGTAAGAGGGCGTACCCATGCTGCCCGGTATGAGCACGGGCTGGCCCACGTTCCTGTAGGCCTCGGGGACCTCGCTCCGGCTCTGCCCAAAGGCCCGAGTGGCCCCTTTTCTGTGCACATAAAGCTTCATGCGCTGGCCGTCGACGTTGTGCTCCTCAATCTTGGCAACGTTATGAGCCACGTCGTAGATCAGACCGAGCTGAGACTCAGGAAAGTATCTCTCAAAGACTTCCCTGGTCCAGTGGCCGATGATGTGGCGGTTGGCCCA
>CAZPUO010000034.1:0-15493 GCA_964589745.1 uncultured Methanotrichaceae archaeon | reverse complement strand
CCGCTGAGCTCCAGTCAGCCGAAGACCTTGTCTTTACCCATCTCTGGCAGGCGCCCTCGTTCTTTTCGTCCCCTAGCGCCGTCCTAAGATAGTCCCAGACGGTAGGCGGCGAAAAGGAGTTGTCCCCGCCCCAGCCGGAAGGATCGGCGGCCTGAGACCTTGAAGGAGAAGAGGGGCGGGGATGGGCAGTCCTTTGGACATCGCGCATTCTTTGGAGAATCCGATCGCTCTCAGTCCTCCCTGGGTCTTGAGGCATTTGTTCTCTCCTTTTTAGTCTCTGGGTCTCCAGAGTGTTTCGTATCTTTGAATTTCACCAAGAGAGTTAATTATGACATTGCTCATTGGGGAAGGAGTATCCCCTTCCCATCTCAGATAAGAATCTATTTCTCTGCCCGCATTTTCTCTTTCAGGGATAGTACCCAGGCCATTTTTGTGATAGAGATAGACATAGTGAGCATTAATTTCTGATAAACCATTAAGAGTGTACCATGTGAGGAGATAGAAATCTCTAGCCATAGAGATGTTATAAGGCTTTTCAGATAGGATAGCGCGCATGGTTTTGTCATATATCCCGAAAACATAGCTCTTGTCCAGAGAGCCAGCGCTGGCGGGGTCTACCTCTATTCCATAAGCTCCGGCGTAGTACCTCATAAGGTAAAGCATGGCCTGATTGGAACAGTATTCAGCATCTCTTAAATGCTGTAAATCCCCTGTTTTGCCTGCCAATCCGACCCTTACTGTTGACAGGTTGTTGAAGACCAATACGGGCAGCCAGGCTGATCCAGAGGAGCGGTCGCTGCCAACATATACTATGGGTCTGCCGTCAAGTTTCCTTGCAAGAAGGCCTCTAAGTTCGGTTTCGGCCTCTTTATAATCCGCAGTCCTCGGTTCCGGGCCAAGGTCCATCATTATTGCCTGATTGTCGGCGTTAAGCCTATCAGCCTCAAGGAACAACATCAGCATTGGCAGGTTTTTACCTTCCAAAGACGGATCGCCGTTGATCTGAAGGGTTAAGCTGGCTATCCTTGATAATCTCTGCTCGTTATTTAGGTCAAGAACATTTATCGGGCCGTGATTGGTAAAAGCAAAGACCGAGTTCTCGGCATAGCCTATCCATGTTCTTGCTCCAGATATCAGGTCCCTGCGGGAAAGCCCTATGCGTCCCTCGTAATCGCTGTATCCGGATGATATTTGCAGCATAGCCTCCGCATAAGTTTTATATATCCTGGGCTTGAACCATGGGTCTCTTCTCTGGACGCCAAGTTCGGTAAGTCTAATACCGTTAGTTACTGGAGTGTTGATTATTTGCCCCATGGCATTATAGGCAGAGAGATACCAGCCGTTGTCAAGGGCTCTTTCTGCCGAATCAAGAAGGCCCATATTAACAAGATCATACAGATATCCGGATCTTGCACCTGCCTCAAGGCCGGGCTGACGCAGTTTTGTAGAAACAAGAGAGCCCCTTTCTCTTAGGATGTTGCCGAAATTATCCGTTGACACTCTGCCGGCACTTAAATTCCCAAAAGGCACGGAGTAGTCAACGGAAGGGGCCGCGGCTATAGTTGTCCGGGCAGGTTCAACAGGAGCAATGGTTGTTTGAGACGGTCTGCCACATCCCGACAAAATAGTTCCGAATACACCTAATGTTCCCAAAGCTAGAGGTACGGATCTTCCAAGCCCGCGGGAAAATTCTATTCTTTTGCCGAAGAGTTCCATTTAAGATATAGAAGCTGGCTAGCTTCTCCTCCTACCTATATATCGTCTCGAATAGCTTTGGATTTCACTGTTCCCATTGATCTGGCAATTACCTATCGGACGGGTTTTTGAAGGATTGCAGGGAATTTGAAAGCTGCAAGAAAATCAATGGGTGGCCAGGTCGATTATAGGGGCGATCGCTTCGAACGCATATTTTGCGGCCGGATCGCCGTAATCATAGGCTGTTTTTAGCTCATCAATATATTTAAGCATAAGGCCTTTATCTGGGCCGTTGTCTGACATCTGCTGTTGAGCGAATATTATCTTTATTGCGGTTGAAAGGCAGTCGTAGTATTCCCTTCTCTCGACAAAATAAGAGCCCCTTACAAAATCGTTGCCAAAAACAGACTTGACCTCTCTCATTGATGTAAGCGCCTTATCAATAGCCCTCCTGCCTTCGGACAACTGTTTTGCTCTTTCTGTCTGGGAAGACGAGGAGGTGGCCAGTGCCAGGCTTGAATTTGCTATGCCTCTGTTTGACCACACTTCAAACAGCGTGAAATTTTCTGGATTGAACTGTGTTGAAACAATGCTGCCGAAAACTCGGCGCTCGAATTCTGCCAGTGTTCTTGATTGTTCAACGGATACCGCAGCTCCGCCTCTGATGTTCCTGGCCATGGCTATCCTGCCCAAGTAGTATTTTGCGGCCTGTTCGCCGCTTAGGCGATTTCCAATAATATCCCCTTTGATATAAGGCCTTATAAGTTCCCACTCCGGGCTATCTGCCCCTATCGATCCGGGCCGGCAAAACATTTTTGCAAAGGCAAGAGCGGTCCTGTAATATTTGTCGGCCTCGCTCAAGTTTTGAGGGGTTTGAGTGGAAGACAGGCATCTGGCGTAACTGATCATTGCTTTTAGAGCGATGAAATTGTCAAAAAAGACGGGATCAAAAGAATTGTATCTTGTCGTGGCATCATCCATAAGAGATTTAAGGTTGCCAAGAGCGAAAGCCGCATCCAGCTCGGCAGACCTACCCCCCTGAAAGCTTGTAAGATATACCTCCGCAGTCGCAAGTATTTCGTAACTGAAAGCAGCCCTGTATCCGTTTTCCAAGGGTCTTAATTTTGCCTGGTTTTGTTTTAGGAGCTCAAGCGCCTCCTGCAGGACCGCCGGGTCTTTTGATTCCATGGCCCGGATCCTTTTTATGTTAACAAGAGCAAAAATCGCCTCGTTGTAATAGGGAGGTCTCGCGCTTGTAAGAGCGCCTTTAAAGGTCAGAACAATATCAAGCGCGGATTCCGCCTTTTTGTAATAAGCCGCCTTTTTATCTCCGGTCTCATATCCTGAAAGTTGTAGATACAATGAAGACAATTCCAGACAACTGTATAGCCTTTGATTCCTTTCTTTGTGCGGTATCTGCCTTTCCAGCTCAGCAATTCTTTTTTCTGCGGTTGATCTTTCCTCAGCCCTGGCCATGACGCCCCCTCCGGATTCCGCAAAAGGAGTCATTGCCGCCCGGCTTCTGGTTGTGCTTTGAGGGTGAGATACATTGGTGCCAATATCAGCCCCGGCCTGGGCCAGTCTGGTAAGGGGTTCATCCTCTCCCTCGGGTATTTCCCATAGTCTAAGCCTGCCGCCTTCAACCTTGTTCACATTAAAGATACCTATTCCCAGGAGCCGTTCTCTTATAGCCAAGTCCACCAAGCCTCTGTAGAAAGCGTCTGCCTTTGAATTGCCGACCCCGGTTCTATCTATAGATGTTTCAAGAATCATTTGAGGTATGCCGGGCCAGAGCCTTCTGGCTTCCCTTATAGAACCTGCAAAAAGTGATGAAGGCATCATATAACCGTTATTATTGGTGGAATAACCGTCCCAGCCAATAATGTCCGGGGGATCAGCCTTTGGGAAATACCTTTGAAAGTCGAACCCGTCCGCAGAATTGGTATCGGCATTTGGATTCCAGATCCAAATCGTGCTCGCGCCTTCTTCTCGAAATATACTTCTGACATGGGACCAGGCTGCTGTATAGAGGTCCGGCTGTTTGCCCCAAGAATACCACCCCTCGTTCATTTCGTGCGCGAACCTTATGTACACTGTTTTCTTTGATTCTGAGATCTGTCTTGCCAATTGCCTGAACCAAGAATCCCAACGACCCTCAACTATGGGCCCTAGTCCGTAAACATCCGCTTCATTTGACGTCCTTCCCCAATTCCATGGTTCTATTGTAATAACCGGGGATGTATGATGATTGACCACTGTCTCTATCCATTCGGGAAAAATACTGGGCCTCTGGGCAAGAGACATAAAGGTGAGCACAAAATCTGAGTGGCGGCCTATCCTTCTTTCAAAGGAGAATACCTGATCTAGAGACGGCGAATCGCTAACAAAACCTCCGATAAAAGGAGCATGTCCCTGGTCCGTATGCCATCCCGGCATATCATCAGCGGTAACTGCGGCAGGTCTTGAGCTTGAATCTTCTACCTGGGGCCTTTGTGCACAGCCCCCCAGTCCGCTAACAATGATAGAAATAATCCCAAGGGCTGGCAGCCCTCTTCTGAACAGCCTGCTACTCGTCAAAGAGTCTGCTGCAGTACCAAAATTGAAAGAAGTTGCCGCGTATGGCATGGTGTTCAAAACATTCCTGAGTGTTGATAACATGTATCCTGGCTCCACACCAGTGACAGTGCTTAGATATGAGGAAGACGCCGTGATCGCTGCGGCTCCGACCAGGCTTCTTCCAAACGGAGCAATCCTTCTAAGAAGAAGGTTTTCCGCCGGCCTAATGCCTGTGCCTGTGTTAGTGTAGCCTCTTGTTCCAAATATTCCCATATATCCCTCTCAATAATATATCGTCATTAATAGGCCCTAATCCCATCTATTGTCCTATAGGGATCCTGTATTTTCGCGCGACCCCAAGACCGTTTTGTATGACCTGATATTCTCGGGTTTCGGAAAGGATCCCGGCCAAAGCAGCTCTGGCCTCAGCATCGTCAGGATTCTGGTCCAAACAATGTTTTGCCTTAAGCATTATGGTCATTTCAATCGAGTAGTATAGATCGGCTATCCTATAAGCAAACTCTCTATATGGGTTTTGGGAGTCAATTTTTATTCTTTCGCTTGTTCCAAGTGCGCCGATGTCTGACAGAGACTGTCTGATGAGAGTTCTTCTTGAAAAGAGTTCTTCATAAGAGTCCTGCATGGCGGCCGATGAGCCTTGCTCGTCTATCCTTGTTCCGCCAATAGTGCGCCCCATCTGTGCCGCGACAGTTTCATAATTTGTATATGCCTGCGGATGGTCGGCCCTAAATTGATCCGCTGTAACCACATCAACAGGGTTTTTGATAAGCCGGTTCTCCCTAACCATTATTGAATAGGATTTTAGTAGCTGAGCAGTTAAAAATGTTCCAAATCCCAGGTTTGCCAAAAGTCCAAATCCTCGTGTCAGCGGAAGCAGTTGCTCCCACCCCCCCATAGACAACTTTGCGAATCCGAAAACAGTTGCTCCGCCAATTGCGGCGGTCAATGAACCCACGGTCCACATATCATTTGCGTCGATATTTCCGCCGCCGCCCCTTGTCATAACAAACCCGGCAAACTGCTGTCTGTAAACATATTGACTTAATTCGTTAGTAAAATACCCCCTCAAAAAACTCCATTCAATAGCAGGGTTCTTCCATAACCCTGTGCTGAGCAAGCCCATTCCTAATGAATTTAGCTGAAGTTTATAATTTAGTGCGGAAGCAACCGTGTGATACAGCCAGCTGGCGCAAAAATACGTGTAGTCCACGGGGAAGAACAGTATTTCACCCTTTGAACCCAAGAAAGCGGGAATAGCGGACAGTTCAGCTGACTTTGCGAAAGGCACTTTGTACCATGTTGCGCCTGCAGCTATTTCTGACATCTCTGCCCAGTCCATGTATATCTGTCTGTCCATTCTAAATCTGGCGTATATGTCGGAAAGGACAAAAGGTATCTGGGGAGTGAATAACGATTCACTGAAGTTATACCTAAAACCATTTTGCTTCATAAAACTGGCCCATGTGGTTTCCTGAGCTTCGACGTCAGTTGTCTCGCTCATCACATACATCTTGTAGCCCAGAAGCCATGTGACCAATTCCATCTGCGTATCTTCAGACACGCCAGCTTGCCATCTGTACTTGCCAAAATCCGACAGTTTTTTTCTAAAGGCGCTGTTAGTGTCCATAATATCTGCCAAAAGACGATCAAACATCATTTCAAATGATAAAGTGTGGTTCCTGCCGCTTTGAATGCCCCTGCCGGCCCTCAGGGCCTTGTTCCTGTTCATTGCAAAATTAGAACCAAATCTCATAATTAGTTCTGCCATGCAGAACCTCTGAAGGCCATAAAAATAATCATCTCTGGGATACTCTCCCCCTATGGGACCTTCGTCGCAGAGTTTATTCTGCGGGCTGGAAGACGAGGTGGTTTCTGCCGCCACGGTCTGAGAAAAAGGCGTCAGAGTGTCGAGCTCTTGCAGCGGCTCGTTTATGTGCAGAGGTACATAGGTGTTACCGACCCTTGCGGCGGCGCTTGCAGTCGTAAAAAAGATCCTGTCGCTCATTTCCAATGATACACCCCTGGGGATTCTTATATCATAAGCTCTGGTCTTTGTAAGAATAAGAGCCAACTGACCGTAGTTGTATTCATCGATCCATGGCCTGTAGGGGGCTGTTTCCTGCGAATAAAAATCGTCCTGAAAGAAATCAGCGGCCGACACCATTCCGGCTGTCCGATTTCCGAGTAGAGGCAGACCGTCATTGTCCAAGAACATGTCGGGGCTCATGTCGAATGAAGTTAGCCCGGTACCCGGGCGGTCATATACTATCTCGACACCTCTCGGTGTTATTCTTACATCTCTTATCCAGTTAAAGTCGTGACAAAGTTCGTTGCATAGTGCGTGGCTCCCTTCGGGAGTAATGGAATATATATATTTTGCGCTATCGATATCCATTCCCTCAGCTTCAGGCCGCCTTTCTATTACCGTCATGTAGCCCCGTCTTGCTGAGAGTCTTCCGACAAGACTGTTCCCCACATGTTCAAACTGTCCCAAAGAGCTTCCCCACCAATTTGGAAGAGCGATTGCCCGGGGGCTTTGAAACGCTCTGGAAGAAATCCCGTACTGGTCAGGAACAAATCCTATGGCATTTCCAATAACTCGGCCGCGATAGTTTCCAGACGCGCCTGGTATTTGAAAAGGATAAAAAGCGCCGTCCGCGCCCAAGTAAATATCCCCGCTGTTAAAGACTTCTGTTATCGGCATGCCAGGTCTCAAAAGCTGCCCGGCAATGTCGTGTCTCCATCCCGGAGCAACATCAATGATCATTCCTCTGGGGGTCCTGAAGTTTGACAGGCGCAGCTGTGAGCCGTTGTGGGTCACTGCCAGATCATACATTCTTGTTCCGTTGCCTATAGTTGCCATGTTATTACCTCACAAACGACCTGCCGGCTTATCAAATACCCCTGCCGGCCTGTCATAAGCTCCCCTTGAATATGCGATTGAGCCGTCCTTATAATGTATCCTTATCCACCATGCGTCGCCTTCTGTATTGGTGGGGACATTTTCCTCTTTGAGGAATGTTATGAGATCAAAAGTCGCATCGCCATTTTCCGGCAGGCCCAATATTCTTAGATCAGAATCCAGAGGCCACTCTGAAGGTCGGGCTAAAGGAATTTCCTGAATGGCTTTGTTTACGACATATACAATCGAGACTCCGGCAATATTCCCATTGGTCATTGTTATTTTGATCTGTCTTGCCGCTTTGTACCCGGGTTTGTATCCAGCTGGGTCGGGCAAAGTCGGTCTTTCTCTGATCCAGGGAACTTCGAGACCGGCTGCGTTCCTGATGCCTAGATTTGAGTCTATCCTTTCCACACCTCTGTCAATATCAACCGTCCTGTCGGGATGCGGATTCCTAACAATTAATTCGCGCCCCATGGTTGGCGCTGCATGAACAAGCTGGACCCCGAACCTTAATTCTCTTTCTCTTTCTACCAGAGCGACCAGTTTATTTTGATCAAACGTTGCCACATTCCTGTCAAGCATAAGAGAATAATGCCACAGCGGTATGGTGTAAACAGCTCTGTCTACGAGAGCAGGCTCTCCTGTCTCGCTGATGGTTGGTATGTGAATTTCAGACGGGCTAGGCGAGTAAACTGCCCCAGGACGCAAAAGCATCCGCGTCGGATCTGCTGCATCCGGAGCGCATTGCCCAATGATCCCGTTCCATGCTGCAGCCTCTCTGGCCTGTGCTGCGGTCGGGCGCATCTCAAATCCAATTACGGATGGATCTTCAGTCTGTGAAGCTTCTGTTGTATCTACCCAGAAGCACCGATCCACATCGATCGAATTGCCATCGATATCAAGGGTGGTGGGACCCAGGGCCACAAACCCTTCTTGGCTAGACGGGGTATTATCCACAAAACTCACGACATCGGAAGAAGACAAAGACTCAACCATGTCGTTCTGCGCACCCACAAGCAGGCTCCTTGTCGGGACCCAAAGGTATTTGGATGCCTCCATTGTCCCGGCTGCAGCATCGTACCTAAACCTTGGATTATGCACCCTTGTAAAGGTCCCGGGAACCCAGTCTTCTGTCGGGTAAGGCTGCGCCGCATCTTCCATAGAAGTCAACCTGTATATGGTAAGGGCTCTTTGCGGGTACATACTGGCAAGGTTCTCAACTTTTCTGGCCTTAAGATCATCTCCTCTAACGGCTTTTCTTGGCAGAGCTATCGTATAGTTGAAATCAATGTCATACGGCCTGATTATCGAAGAAAATTCTCTGTAAAAATCCGCTTCGCTCATTGCTCCGGCTGCTGCTTTTGCCCTGAGTCTCTGGGCGGCAGTAAGAAACTCGGCAGCGCGTATGCCCAACTCCTGGAAACAGGCCCTGATATAGGCCCCGCTCACATCATTGGATTCAAATATACCGGGATTGTCCCTCATAAACCGTTGGATCATTGCTGGGATGCAATCTGTCCCGGCTCCGGGATTTGCTGGGTCATAATGAGCGGCAACGCGTTCCAAATTATTGGCAAGAACTTGATACCTTTCCTGAAGGGAAGCAGCTGCAGAAACACCTCTGTCCAGCATTCCAAACACCTCCGAAACCCGAGCATCTATCCAATCAGCCAAAGTTGTTGTCATTCTATAGTCATCGAGGGTTGTTAATTGTTTACCCCTAGGCACATCGTTCCCTTTGTGAATCATCAAGATATCATTACAATATACAATTACAAAATTGGGACTTCTGTTAACCAATCTATTGAAAATAGTGCCGAAAGAGTTCTCGGTATTGTCCATTGCCGCATTTACGCCAAGAATAAGTCTATCTCCAGAAAGCCTTTCTATCTCCATCTTGCCGATGATGTCCCTTGCCGAAGACGCAAGACCTGTCTGGTCGCCTTTGGCCGTGTTTATCTCGTGGAATATGCCGTGGAACTGGCTGAACAGAGTAAGCATGGCTCCCCAAAAGGTTGCTTCTGCTATGAACATAGTGCTGTCATGAGAGATCAGCGACCATATTCCTGCCGCGGCACCTCCTGCAACCAGTCCGCATATTGGAGAGTTTTTCTTTAAAAAGTCCCATATGCCGCCAAAACGGTTAAACAACGGCAATATCAGTGGTTTTGCGATGAACCCGAGAGCGGGTAGCGCCAGGGGCACAAATCCCCACGGTCCGAACTCGGAGGCAACGTTTGAAAACAGGTTTATTGAATTAGCGGCAACTATCAGGGAAAAGAATGTAAGAAAATTTAGGGAGCCAAAAACAGCATGAGTAGAAGCATCCATGCGCCTGCGCAAAATGCTTCTTTCCCCGGCCTCCAACTGGCCCGAATAACTGCCGTCAACTCTGGCCCTGTTGGCCCTGAGGGCCGAATTAAGAGTGAACAGCATTCCTGACACAAAGCCCACTCCGGCCGGCAGTCCCGCTGCCGAAAATATGTCAGATATAGAAGCGTTTGACGCGTGAAGCAGGGAAACCATATAGGCACTGCCCAACAAGGCAGAAGCAGAAAGACCAAGGCGTGAGACCCATTTTGTGATCTGCGCTCCTCTGTTTGCCGCGGGAAGCCTGTCTGCAACATATTTCAGCCCGGCAGAAGCAGCTGCAGCAATGCCAATGCCAAGGCCAGTACCGTTTGGCAGTATGCCAAATCCGTCCACAGCCGAGAGATTTACGAGCCCGTCAGTTATGCCGGCAGCCGCAACAGTACCGAGACCGTAATGAAGGACATTTCCGATGCCTCTTCCCGTCATTTCCAGGTTTGCCCTGAGTCCGCTGAACATGCCTGAAGTGTTTATCCCCAGGGGTGAAATATTCCGCGGCATAAGCGCTGCCGACAGCATATGGGGCTGTATCTCAGATACATCTGACAGTTGACCTCTAAAATTTCTGGAAATAATTCTCTGGTCTTCAAGCTGTGTTATATTGTATGTCCCAAGATTGCTTAACCGGTCCGCCAGGATCCTGCGATCTGCAAAACCGAGACCCCTCCACAAAAATGTGGATACCGGTTCAAAAGTTCTGTTTAATCTCATTGCGAGAGCGCTGCTCATTACTGGCTCCTATCCCCCTGCATATATCTATCGTTAATATTGGCAGGCCATTTCAGCAAACAGTTCACCTTCAAAGCGAAGACGGCCTGTGAGTTAACTTTCTTACAGTTAACCCTATAGCAGTCCCCAAAAGCACGCTTCCGACCGCAGATATCCCCCACATCACCGGCAGGGCATATTTAATTTCATCCGGGGTTCTGGTGTCGGCCAGGGCAGTAAAATATACATCAAGCAGGCCTCCCGGAAGTGTATTGAACATAAGAGGAAATCTCCACTGATCTCTTCCCCCTTTTGCTATGGAATAGGCGGTCCCAGCAGTAGAGACGGCGGTTTTTATCAAGGAGAACATCGCTCCCGGTATGTTCGAATACAAAAATGAAAGGTCTCTGAACAAGCCGTTTGATACAAACCCCTCACCAAAAGACTCGGGGGCCGAAAAAATGCTTTGAGCGCATCCACCCAAAAGCAAAGGAGTTGCTGCGGCTGCTGTAAATAGAGCAAGTCTGCCGAGCCTGGAAATTTGTTCATTAAAGGAGAATGAAGGCGTTTGCCCCAATTCTCCAGGCCTCATTGATAAAGGCCTCATCCCGGCCGATCCTAAGTGCGACCTTGCAGTAAACGCTCCTGTCAAACTATTTATGCGTACAAGATTCCTTAACTCCATTAGATGTCTCCTTATTTATGTCTTCAAGCATTCTATCGCCATGTATTTTGGTGGATTTCAGGGAATTTCGTAGAGGAATAGAAAAGTATGGGGACATGGTGACCCCCTAAATGATCTATTGAGGATTAAATATTCTCACGCTAATTCAATTCATTTGCCAAAAAACCTCGCGATTAGAGACGCAAAGAATGGTTCTGATGTTCTATGTTCAATAGAAGAAACCTCCTGGATTATTCTCCTTTTTAATTCCGAATCTGAGCCGCCATAATTAGGAACGCATGACAGATAACACCTGAACAATTCTTCTAGCCCAATAGACCTGTTGGCGATTCTAGCTGCCAAATCCTCTTCGTAAAAGTAGATGCATTTATTCCATCTCTGATTTCTATAATGGATCATATCTGCGGCATCACAAAGAGTTAATATTCTTTTTGCTTCTTTTCTCAAGCCCGGATAATTGCGAAAAAGGGCAGTTGTCAAGACAGAAAGAACCTTAACATATCTAACCCCTCTTCTTTGAGAGACGAAAGGTATTGGGCAGTTGTCATATAGTGTATAAGTGTCTCTTCCCGTTCTTTGAATGGCAAAAAACATTTCCGTCATATAGTAATGCGAAACACTGTCTTCATGCAGAGTGAAGCAAGGGTCAAGAAATAATACCCCCCCAATATTCAGCAAATTTAACATGTTATCTATTGATTCGACTTGTTCTCTGCAAATTCTTGTCTGTAATGTAAATTGGGCCCCATTTTGCCCAGATATATTCCTTGACGAGAAGAGGGAAATTTCAAAAGGGCTAGAGGACGCGAGCTGGTACATTGTCATGCAAACTGATACAAAATCATATGTTTTTCCGGAAAATACACTTCTGCTTCTGATATCATAATCAGGAATATTAGCATTTAGATAATTAACTCCATTAATGCTTGCCCATTCTCTAAAGTTGAATGTATCGTCCACATATTCGCTTCTAGCGATTTCTCCATCAATTATCTCAAATATGGGGAATGCCAAGTCGACCCCATCGAACTCAAAATTATCTGGCAACATAGATTTTAAGGCGTTCAATGTTGGAGAGCCGCCTGTTTTTGGGGCAGTGCCAATGTCCAACCATCTGTAAGTTGATTTAATTCTGATAGGAATAACAATATTCTGCATATCATTCGCACATAATTCTTCTGGCAGACCATAAGCATTTCCATAGCAAGGATGTTCTTTTGTAAGGTGGTCTTGGACATCTTGGGGTAAAGATGCGATTAATTCGGTCGAAAACATCCCTTTGCCAGACAGTGTATTATCTACCACAAGCCCTAATGGGTATACCCTGCAAGCTGAACTTGCTGACATGTGTGAAAAAAGAGGCAACTTATCTGTCAGAATGTCCAGTGCATACTTGTTTTCGGGTCGTATCAACAAAGGAAATACTTGTTCATGAAGGAATGAAAATCTTTCTTCATTTGTTGGCCGATCAATCCCAAATGCCGTTGCAATGCCCGTATAAAAGGGCCTATATCCAGAAATACGATTTGCTAAATTAGCGGGGTTCCTAATCAGTCTTTCTGTTACTCTAGATGTAAGCGGAGATCGCACAAATGCCTTCTCGGTTATTATCACGGATTGCCCTTCCTATATTTGTTGTTTGTCTGTATCTCGTCTTGGCCAGTTGCAAATGTCGCCATTTTGAAGATGCTTTCCTAAAGGCATCCACCTATAATAGAAAAGAAAGCTTCTAGTAAATAACCCCAATAAAGTAAATGCAATATCTTTTTGCCGTTATATGTTGCATAACATAATTTGAAGAATAGTTATGGCTTGCCCGATAACATCCATTTGATGTATTCACTTGACAAGTAAGGAAACCTTAAGTGTTGACTTCCTAATAGGTGAGCATATGCAAAAGGGAACTTGACTAATATATGTAATGGGATAATATCTTGATGCATTCTATAAGTCATGTCAAAAATATCTACGAATGATGAGTCCGGCATAAATGTGCCAATTCCAATGCCATGATTAAGCGGAACCCAAGTGGTTCTCCTTGCGATTTGGGAGATTTGCGGGTCCCATTGACTGTATTCTATTTCCACGGCTGAGTATGCAGTAGTGGGAAATATTTTATAGTGGGTCATGGTGGGATAGTCATGTTCTAGAGCAGAAACTTCTTCTGGTTTATCAATCATGTATTTAGTGGCTCGGTGCACGAGCAGCTTAATCTCGCCCTCGTGCACAATGAACCTGGGGGAGAACGCTGATGTCTGAGAAGTGTAGAAATCAGATTGGTAGATATTGTCTGGAGAAGTCATTCCAGTTCTGTAGTTTTGTAAAAGCGGTGCCCCAAAGTTATCGTAGAAAAGAGTGCCAGGCAAGGTAATTCTATCGCCTGTCGAATCAATATAAAAAACCACCTGTCCACCGGATGAAATTGTAATATTTCTAGTGTCGCCCACATCAATTCCCAAAAATGCCTCTGCGCCTTCGGATGTTTGTCTTTGCAGAGTGTAAGTGTACCTAGATTTCCCGATCTCCATAGCAATTTCTTCCTCGCCATAGGATGCAAAAGAATTTAAGGTTCTCGAATATGACCGCATCTGTCTTGCTGCCATTATCCTGTCTTCCGTAGCCATAGATGAAATCCGTTCATAGATAGCCAATTTATCGAATTGATCAGGGTCGGATTTGATTTCTATGGTGTTATTTGCATGAATACTTTGGTAAAATCCAAGATATGATCCAAGGGCTGTTCTATTCCAGCGATTTGGTCCAAGCATCGGCAAAGCCACAAGAAAACTTCCCAAATGGTTAAAAGAAGAATCAAAACCCGCCATGATACCTAGATTTTTATGGCAGAGATCGCGCGATCCTATTGGGGGAGAAGCAAGGCCTGTTTCGAAAACACCTCTTAAAATATCGATGCTATGAGTGCGTTCAGTAGAAACTCGCTTGATGGAAATAGGCTCTCGTTCTAGAATATTGTGGCCCAAAAGCCATGCTCTATTAAAAGGTATCCTTGTCGAAGTCCTTAATGTTGCCATTTAGAAATCTCCTCGTTAATTATGTTAAAAAGCATTTTGTATGTGCAAAAAGGGCGCCCCCTCTCCTTTCGGCCACGATCTTAGGAATCGCTGTTTCGATAAAATACTTCCTCCTGCTGTTTTGGCAATGAAATCTCTGATTAATTCACCCGATTTTTCGGGTTCGACCATTTTTGAAGGAGGCAGAAGTCTTAGCCCCTTCAAAGAGACCAGTGATTATTTTCCTTTCTCATATAAAACACTATAGATCGCATTTCTCAGCTCTTCATTTAGTAGTGCTAGTATCTGTTGCCTTTTTTCTTCATCATAATGATTAAGTATGTCTATAACACGATTTACATCATCTCTCGCATATCCTGCAGGAGAATCAACAACCCATTTATTTACCATTATTTCGGCCCCATACATATCCAATCCCATTTCCTTTTCAGTATGCCCCTTCACCGGACTTCTTTGCACAAGAGATTGGATAAAGGATGCGATTTCTTTTGGGTCCCTAATTAGTTGAGGTAATAACAACGAGGCAAGCGTGTCATTAATTTGAATCATTCTTAATAATATCCTGTGTTGGTCGTCAATCATATGTGCCCTAATCACCTCAACAGCTAACTGCAAATCAGTATCGGCATACACTTCTTTGGGAAACTGTCCTGGCTTGTCGAGAACGCTAAAGCAGTTTACCGTCTGTGAATAGATATCTCCTTCATAAGTTTCTTCAAGATGATACTGTGCGGGAATGTGTGGGCCCTCTCTTCCAGTCTTTGGGGTTCTAGAACTTAGAATAGTTGCCACGGCCTCTAACGAGATGTCTTGTTTGACTAACAGATTCCAGTCAAAACTATACGGTATAAGCCCATAGTTGATCAAAGCAACAACCTTTTCAGTTGACAAGGACTGAAGATATGAATCTGCCATCTGAGGTTTAATGCTTCCTAGAATGGAGGCGACTCTTGAAACATCCCTAGGATGACTGCCCAACAAGAAAGAATTCAAAACGCGGAATTCCATATATAGTCGTGGCAAATGAGTAAGATTATTAATTGAATGTCTAAATCGCCCTAGAGGTGAAGCATTAATTAGTAACTCGCTAATAATACCCTGGGTAGGTGAATAATACTCCCCCCATGTAAACGGCATCCTGACCTGTGAACCTAACACCTCAAGCCCCACGCCCGCCAGAGCAAACTCGCGCTCCAGCTTTGGCAGGCTTGCGGTAGAAAGCTCAAAAAAGGTGTCTCCTATCTGGTCCTGGCTTATACCCTGCGGAAGTTCGATGTGCGTGACCCCGGCCCTGTAGAGCCTAAGCGCCGTGGCTGCGGAGTTGAGGACGGGGATGGAGTTGGCCCCGTCAATAAAGAGGCCGTTTCTAGCAACGGAGAGGCTTACATCGCCGGACAGGGTCAGCTGCGCAAGGGCGGCTCTTGTGTTGCCGGCGCCTATTGTGGGGGTTATCCTCGGGAGAAGGGAGGTAAACAACCCCAGGCTTCGCTGAGCGGTATCGAGCTTAATGTTTGATCTCAT
>CAZPUO010000033.1:0-15525 GCA_964589745.1 uncultured Methanotrichaceae archaeon | reverse complement strand
TTTTTTTGAAGAGTTTGGCTGGCCTGTAGATAAGTTTGACGAAATCGGTCATATAATTATGGATCCACCTCCCAGAAAGTTAATAGCCTAAAGGTTTTTAAAATTAATCTTATTAGCTTTATAAATAAAAACAGCGGTAGCAGGTCTCTTACGTAACAAAATCGGGCTTTCTAAGACACTCGTTACTCATAAAAAACGTGGAATTGGAAATGCAAAAAGTTTATGACGGGTTCTGTTAATAGTTGTCAAAAAAGGAGGTCTCATTATGGTTGCAAAAGCTGTATTCTTCATGACGGCTTTGATGCTGGCTATCATAGGGTTGTCCGTGGCCGAAATCCCCAATCTCGTGGGGAATTGGACAGGATCTTATGAGGGATATGAACAGGGCACGGGTTATATGAATTATACCGGGGCATTAATGACAGTTTCCGAGCAAAAAGGTCGGCTCTTTACTGGTAACTTTAGCGACCTAGAACAGTGGAAAGAAGGATTCTCAGGTATAATTGCTTTGGATAACAAGACCCTCTATATCGCTGAATATGACGATATGGGGTATGCTATAGGCACAATAATTTCTAATGACATGATCGAGTTGGATTACCTTGAAAATGGAAAACCGGCTGGGGCGTTTATCGACGAATTCCATCGTGTGAAATGAAACTCAGTTATCATCATCAATCTTTTTATGAGCCTTCGTTATTTCTTGCTTCCTAACATTTGATGCCAACGCCAACTCCTTCCTGGGACTGACGAAGACGAACCCGTTCAAATCTTCAGGCGTCTATGCAGTGCTCACTCTGCTGGGTTTCCTGGTGTTCAGCCTGGCGGCCAATTTTTTGATTTCAGGTTGAAATGAATGGATTCAGGCTGTTTCGGTTGAGATTTTTTGGCAAGCGCTCGGGAGGCGATCTTTGCTCATCGCTGCCCAAGCTGCCAGGCTATCAGCGCCGAAGAGCCGCGCGGCTCCGTGAGCGCGCGTCCACTAGCATGCTGCTAGTCGGAGCTCATCGGCCAGATTGAAGGCCGAATCGGCTCCACTTTCTTAGGTAAGATATCTTGATGACAAATCATTTCAAATTAAAAATCATAGTCGGGATGATCAAAGCGAGTATGATGAGTGCTACTCTTGGGATGGCCGTACGCAAGATAATAAAAGACCTCGGACCGATCGCAGATCGATTCCATCAAAGGTTATAACTGTAGACCTGGCCAAATCGAGGGCGAAATAGGATCTGTCTTGACTTATTTTATAATTATTAGGGGGACTGCTGATAACAAAAGGGGTGGTTCGAATATACTCGAACCACTCATCTATGATTGTGGTCACTCTTTTGTAAAGATGCCATCGCGTACCGTCATGTGATCTATATCAACCGTCTGATAGGACAGATCCATCTCTGTAGAGGAGTTCATCCAGCCCCACATATACCCATGTTCATCTACCAAAATAATGGTCTGGTTGTCAGAGTCGATAACTCCCAGCACAACCTCTGTCGCTAAAGGATTAGACACGCGAATAATTTTACCTGCGAATCTGGTTCCATTTTGCTCATTGATAGCGAGAGTGTACTTGTCTTCATAATAGCTAGCCATCCCAGAAGTTTGATAGTCGGTGTTCTTCGACCAGCCTACGCCATTAAAAGTCCCAGTCCAGTTGCCAACCATGTCGGGCATATTTACTGCCAGCGCAGGAATACAGAGCGCAAGCAATACTATTAACGCTGTGATTTCTTTCATCAATTTCCATTCACCTCAGTTGTGTGCTACAAACGATTGAAGCTAGTTGGCGCTAATTCCTTATAAATCCTCGCTTTATTAGTCTAAAAATGAATAATATTCTTATTGAAAAACAAAAATTTATAAAATAAGTTTACAATCTATTTCATCAAATTCATAATATCTTCAGCTATTGGATCAACGCCTCAATCATTAGCTAGGCATCATCATCTGGATTGTGGTCTTTATGTAGTCGATGATCTGTACGGCCCTGGCCACGATTCTTGGAGCAGACTTGTATCACTTCTCGCCTCCTTCCTACTGAGACCTCACTTTACAAACTGGTAATGCAATAAAACGTTCCCGGACTTAAACGTCCTAGTTTTCAGCAATTCCAAACGAAGCCTGTTCCTGATGCCGTTGAATATGGACCTGCCGCAGCCTAGGATAACAGGATTTACCATGATACTATATTCATCGATCAAGCCACGTTGCGCAAAAGCGGAAACAATACTGCCGCTTCCCAGTATCGCCATATTTTTCCCCGATTGGTTTTTCATCTTTCTTATTTCATCTTCAATATTGTCTTTCACTAGCCTCGTATTTTGCCATATGACTTTGCCAAGTGTCCTCGAAAAGACGATCTTAGGGATATTGTTCATTCTTTCAGCGAGGACTGGTTTATTCTTAATAGAATCTGTAGTTGGCCAGTAGCTTGCCATCAGCTCATAAGTAACTCGGCCAAATAAGAGCGTGTCCGTGGAATTGAGCGAATCAATAGCATATTCATCTTCTTCAGATTTGGTTACCCGTGTGCGAGGGAGCGACAAACCAGTCTATCTCACCGTTTGGCCCGGCAAAATAGCCGTCAAGCGATACATTTTCGAATACTGTTAATTTTCTCATAAACCCCCATGCAATTTCTTGGTGATGTATGACGTTACTGCATCATAAAATCGTTCTCGCTTTGGTAGCATTTTCATCAGATCTTCCCACTAAAATTAGGTCGTTCGATGATATAAATATTTTTCACAGTCTTATAGATGTCCGGATGCTGCAGCTTCTTAAGGTCATTCTGCAGGGTAGTTCGCTCATTTTTTGATCTCTTGTACTTCGGCCTCCAAAGCTATCAGATCAGCTCAGAGCTGATCCAATTGCATGGAAAATCCTAAAATAGAAAGATCGGCCAGGATCGCAGTCTGTCTCCATCATTACATGAGCGGATTCGCTTGCCCGTGGTATAGCGAATTTAAAGATCAATGGGAAAAAGGCAAATTAGCTGAATCAATTCCAGAATTATTATTTCATGATGAAGATAAAACATATTCGAGGTTAACATATGCGGAAACACTGGACGGAAAACAAGAAGCCCCTCCCATCCTGGGACTTTAGGGGGACAGAAGATGGATCTCGGCGTACCGACAAAAAGGAGCGGCCCGATGCCGCTAATGCGGTTATACCGAGGTCGGCGGGCGTGAGCAAAGCAAAACGCACTGCAAGGCGGAATATCCTGAGAACGGACGAGAGAGACGCTAGGCGCAAGGCCCGCCAGAGGATGAACTGCTAGCTAAGATGAAAAGAGGCAAAGCATTGTCCAACCTGTGGGAGGAAAATGCGAGTAATCAATGAATCTGTGATGAATTTGATTAGGGGCTGGCAAATATCCACAGTGGCGAACGATTGAAGATTACCTTAGTTTCTGGGTGAAACGGGGAGCATTGCTACATGGCAGCCGATATGAAACCGAAACCATCCCCCCTCGCTACGTGGCAAACCCGCTCAAATTGTACGCAACAGACACACCGAACATAGCGATCTTTTACGCAACCAGGCCCCTGGTCATGGACGCCCGGCACCCGTTTGATTGGTATTTCAGCGCTGAAACTGCGGAATCTGGCACGACGGTAAGAGCATCGCATAATTTCATTGCTAACCGGGGACCTGGATTTGTCTATGTTGTTAAGCCAGACAATTTTATCTTGATCTCAAGCCCGCCAGCTGCAGAATATTATACAACTAGGTCCATTAAACCACTGATGAGATTACCAGTCCTACCTGAGGATTTCCCTGGCGTCATTACCCCGATGAGCGAATACGAATGCATGGTTGATTATGCGCGGTTTAAGTTGCGCCTTGGATAAACGCCGTTTTCCAGATAAGCGGTTTGTCTGGTCGCGATCACTCGTGGCTGTAGTTGACGGAGATCTGATACAAAGAGGACGAATAGGGCCATGGCAAGGAGGATGAGCACCGAGGCTGCCATCTGTTAGTATGTTTGATCCAAAAGTTTTTCGTTAGATCCTGCATTCCTTATATAAATTAGGAGGGTTTACGATCATGAAGTTTGCATACATCCTGAGTGCATCGGCTCTGCCGGTGCCCTTGGCCTTCTCAGCACTGATTGGGGACCGTAAAAGTTAGGATTGCCTTGGTATCTGACCTCAACCAAAAAGGTGCACGTAGCGACCTATAAGAACGAAAAAGAGGCCACCAAAGATGCCGAGCAAGCCGCTGAACATGGCTGATTCCCTCAGAACATGGCCGCCACCGATGGCCATATCAATCTAGGACGGACGGTCGCCGGTGCAGCATTAACGGGCGGCCTGTCCCTGCTTATCGGTGGTAGCCACGAAGGGCAAAGTGACAATTGCCTATCGGAAGGTGGAATGAATGAAGCCGACGTGCATAATCCTATTGGCGCTGCTTCTGGCAGTCCCCGGCTTGGCAGGGAACGATCAGCAGAATATCCAATTGGCAGCCATGCAATCTCCTGCCGTCGCTAACTGCTTGGTGGTCATCGATCCGGTGCATATAGGCGTAACTTTGAAATTAAACCCCACCGCTACAGGTTACACGATCAATCAAGCAATGTACAATATTTTGCAGGTTTATGCAGACGAACTTTCGGAACACCCCGATTATAACGGCTATCTTCGGATCGGGATAGTCGCCGCATATTCAAAACAGGTGTCCATGCTTTATGAGGCAACCGCAAGCGAAACTCGATCCGCGAGCAATTTTTATGACCTATACTCTGGTATGGTCGATAGGGGACATTGATCAAATATTATTGGTCTGATAGCTATGGAGATATAACCAAACCAGTTGATACCGAAGGCGGGAGATTGAGTCCCAGGTGCCGGGAACTGGCTGTGACTTCCTCCCTACCCCGATCTTTGATAACCTGGAGTTCGAGGGCCTGATCACAAGGACCCTCTTTATGGTGGGCACATCTGGCAGGCTGAAGCAATTGGTAGCGCTGACGTCTCGCTAGATGCCGCTTATTCCGCTGCATTATTGCCACCGATTTCTTGAATTGAATGTATCTTTTGTTGTGTGACAGGGCTGTGCTATATACCGCCGTGGTAAATAGCAATGCAGAGACCGTAAGACCACTATGCGAGCTTCTTTCCAAATGACGGAACTAACCAGCATGGCACTCCTGGCATAACGACAATGAATAATCTAGCAAATATATTATCAAGAAAATTTTGCAGGCACCTCAAGTAGAGAGCTTGATGGATTAAAATCGAAATTCTCCAACAGTCAAATAAAATCGAAATTTATTTATCCATTCAAAGCGATATCATATTATCAAATATATATCAGGAGACCTAAAATGAAAATATCCAGAATATTTCCAGCTCTATTGGCCCTCATTCTTCTGGCATGCTTGTCTGGGGTCCAAGGGCAATATACGACGCCATCTAGCAGCAATCCAATCACAACTCCTAGTGCTGCCCAAGGGGCTTCGCAGTACTCTCAGTTCTACACCATGAACGCAGGACCCGCTCCCATCACCCATATTGGCGTGCCTCAACAAGTTGAGATGGTGGGCAATATGCCATCCACAGTCTACTTCAGCAATCAGATGCAACCTGTGCCATACTCTCAATATCAATCCACTCCCGCGTACGCAGGACCCAACTCCCTTTGGATAAAAGGCATAACCAATTGGACACAGTACGCAGTAGTTCCCCAGGGAGCAACCGTATCACTCTTAGCGATAACTTCTACGGAGGGTAGCGGAACTCTCAACCTTGTGGATTCAGATGGGAGAACCTATAATTACAACTACTTCTTCTATCCATACAGCACATTAAACTTCTATGCTGATAGTCTCGGTCGACACGTACTATCCTTCGCCATAAACGGCAAGACGAGCAACCAAGTGACGATAGATGTATCGGGCACTTACACACCACCGAGCAATTATTTGCCACCGATTAACAGCTATCCAACCGGCTATTATGGAAATTATCCAGGGTATTACGATCCTCAAGCCGCACTGGATCTTGCTGATGCCGCCAAAGCGTACCAGAAATTGTATGGCGATTATTACTTCGGAAGCTATCCTGGTAACTGGTACTACGGTGCCTACTCATGGCTAAATATGCCCTGACACCAACTGGCTGCAAGGAAAAATAGATAGAGGATTTCAAGGAATATTTCGTGAATGGGGATCTGCAGGGATAGGCGGAAGTGCATGCGGCGCACCTCTTTGCCTCTCTGTCCCTGTCTTCCTGCGGCCCGCAGGCGCCACCGTCTGCAGCCGCTCTTCCTTTCGAGCCCGCGCCTTCGTCCTCCTATGAATCTGCTCATCGGGGGTCGGGGTGGACGACCTTGGCCAGGAACTCCTTGGACTTAAGTTAGCTGGCCGCAAAGGTTTCGCAGAGCTCCGCTCTCCTCCTCTAGGGGCACATCCTGAGAAAGGCTTCTGGTGAGGCCCGTCTCCTTGTATCTCAGATCGCTTAGCACGAGCCCTCGCCTGCCCAGGCAGCCTCGTCGGAGGAGCCCCGGGCAAAATATTGCCTGCAGCCTCACTCTGCATTGCAATGCTGCCCTTCACAGCCGCAGCTTCCGGGGTAAGTTCCCGATAGGCTCATCTTCAAATTTTTAATGAAGTTGTACAAAAATTTATTCCAGACGAACCAAGGGTCGAAAACTATATGCCTTGCGCAGTCGAAATAATAGTAATATGATTAATTATCCATCCCTATTCACTCCTGGCAGGATAGGCTCTCTGGAAGCCAAGAACCGCATCGTTATGGCTCCGATGGTTCGCAACTACGCAGACGAAAGAGGTTTCGTCACCCCGAGATATGTTGCCCATATCGATAGAGTAGCCCGAGGTGGAGTTGGAACCATGATCCTTGAAGCCTCGTTTATCCGGCAGGATGGCAAGGGATTCAGCCACGAACTTGGTTTGCACACAGATGAAGTCATTCCAGGAATCAGAAAGTTGGTCGATGCTGCTCACTCCTATGGTGCTGTGATTGGACCTCAGCTTTTCCATGCGGGCAGACAAACATCTTCCAATGTCACGGGCATGCAACCCATAGCTCCGTCTCCTCTCCCTGATCCAACCGTAAATGAGCTTCCTCGGTCTCTTAATGTGAAAGAGATTCAAGAAATAGTGGATGCTTTTGCCCAGGCAGCCAGACGGGCAAAAGATGCAGGTTACGACTTTGTGGAGATCCATGGTGCTCATGGATATCTGATAACCCAGTTCCTATCGCCTTACAGTAACCTCAGAACGGATGAATACGGTGGATCCGAAGAGAATCGGATGCGTTTCGTTTCAGAAGTATACAAGGCTGTCCGCAACGCTGTGGGACCAGGATTTCCGGTCATCATGCGCATATCAGCAGATGAAATGGTCCCCAGTGGCGTGACCCTTGAGGATAGCGCAAATATTGCGAAGAGACTTGAGGCGCTGGGTGTGGATGCAATTCATGTATCATCGGGCAACTATGCATCATTTAATCGCGGATACATGATTGCCCCTATGTCCATGCCTGATGGCCCGGAGGTTCCTTTTGCAGAATGGATCAAGAGCTGCGTAAGCGTTCCCGTAATCGCTGTTGGAAAAATCCGATCGGCGGCAATGGCTGAGGATATCATTCGAACACACAAAGCAGACTTCGTAGCCATAGGGCGGTCCATCCTTGCTGATCCCGATTGGCCCAAAAAGGCGCAAGAGGGTCGAATAGAGCAGATCAGGAATTGCATTGCCTGCAATGAGGGATGTATCAACCGGCTCTTTTCAAATCAGGATGTATGGTGCACGGTCAACCCAGAAACGGGTCACGAAGAGGAGTTCGCAAAGCAACTCCCTGAAGTAGGCAAGCTCGTTTTCATCGCAGGTGGAGGACCTGCTGGTATGGAAGCAGCTAGGGTTGCGGCCTTAAGAGGCCATAGGGTGACGCTGTTTGAACAACGTGACCATCTGGGGGGAGCTCTGCTTCTGGCATCGATGCCTCCGCAGAGGCCTGGGTGGAATGAGCTGCGTGACTATCTGGTAGGAGAAATGAAGAGATCGGGAGTGGATGTCCGCTTAAGATCAAAAGCCACAGCCGATATGGCGAAAAAATCAGGTGCTGAAGTAGCAATCGTGGCCATAGGGGCCTCACAGGTTCCACCGGCTATCCCTGGAATCAGATCAAAGAATGTAGCGTTAAGCCGAGACCTGCTGGAAGGAACGGCGAGAGTGCACGGAGAGAAGGTCGTTGTGATGGGCGGAGGCATTTCTGGAGCACTAATTGCAGATTTTCTATCCCAAAGAGGACATGAGGTCTGCATAGTAACATCGGGCAAAGAGATAGCCAAAGATGCTCCAGTAGTGGTTCGTGATTTAATGTTGGATCGGTTAAGCCAGCAGGGAGTGAAGATGCTCACTGATACAAAGATAATAGGCATTGAAAGTGGCAAGGTCCTCATAGTGGGTCCGGGAGATTCGGAAGAGCTGCCAGGGGAATTGCCAGCGGATACAGTGGTTGCAAGTACTGGCGCAAAGCCCAACAATGGCTTAGCAGATGAGCTACGAAAGATCGTTAAGCAAGTTTTCGTGGTGGGCGATGCCGCTCTGCCGAGGGACGTAACCTACGCCATGTTAGAGGGAGCTCGTGCAGGGCTATTCTTATGACATCACAGGAATCACAACTTAGGATTGATTTGAGAGGGTGAGAAGATGAAGAGCCTCAAGGGTACAAAGACCGAAAAGAACATACTATTATCATTTGCAGGGGAATCGCAGGCAAGAAACAGATACACATATTTTGCTTCCCAGGCGAAAAAAGAAGGTTACGAGCAGATTGCTGCAATATTTCTCGACACAGCCGACAACGAAAAGGAGCATGCAAAGGTGTTCTTCAAACTTCTGGAGGGAGGAGCCCCGACCGAGATCACTGGCGCCTTCCCGGCCGGTGTTATTGCAGACACCAGAAGCAATCTCAAGGCTGCTGCGGAAGGTGAGATGTACGAAAACACAAAGATGTATCCTGGTTTCGCGGGAATTGCAGAGGAGGAGGGCTTTCCCGAGATCGGCAGGACCTTCAGACTGATATCAACCGTTGAAAAAGGGCATGAGAAAAGATATCGCGCTCTTCTCAAGAATCTGGAAGATGGCATTGTCTTCAAACGAAGCGAGAAAGTAATCTGGAGATGTCGCAACTGCGGATACCTCCATGAGGGCAATGAGGCTCCAGAGGAATGCCCTGCATGCCAGCATCCCAGAGCATATTACGAGCTCTTGAATGAAAATTATTGAACTAATAATCGAACGAAATGTTTTAAGAGCAGATTGAACGAAATGTCTAAGAGCGGAAGAGCAAGAAATCTGTTTCCAGCTCTATCCATTGTATGGGTAATTCCAGGTCATTTGCGTTATCTGCTGTTAGTTGAACCAGCCGCACCAATGAGCAGCCCGATCAGAAACGGTCAGTCTCAGGCTCCTGACCGCAGCTGGCTTTCTTTTTTAAAAACGCACGCCGCAAACATCCACTATTTTATGCTCATTGCGACGCAGTGAGTTTGTGCCCAGAAATTGGCGATACAATAAAAAGTATATAACATCAAGACAGATACATAGTTGATAAAATTTTAGGAAATTGAGGTGAAGAAATGATAGGAGTTTGTCCCGGCTGCGGAAAGCCTTTCCGGATCGAGCAGGCTAAGGGTGGCGAAGGATGGGTTTACTGCGAGGATGTGTGCATCAGCCCTGTAGATATGCCCACCGGTGAGAGGCTGATGGCAGATCAGGCCACGAAACTGTTTGTTGATGGGAATATGCATGAAATGACTCGGGAAGAGTATATCAAAACCCACGGATTTGATCCAGCGCCTGTGATGGAAGCGGTCAACAAATGGCGTGAGGAGCAGATAAGGAAATGGGCTGCTTCGCAGGGAAAAAGCGCAGAAGAAGTTGATGCGTGGATTCGAAGATTGAGTGCTAAGAAGCCTTGAGCATGGCGATCCCGGCAAAAGCCGGAAATCAGATTTTTTTTATTTTTTTGAGGCATCTTTTGGCATATTAATTGAGGTCAAATTCAGTCTATTATCGAGATCGCCTTTTGACTTTATCAAGGCTGGGGTTTGGCTCGCAAGAGCCCGACCGGGCGTCTGTCCTACTTTTTTTAGATATGGCTGTCTGGATCAGGCGAGCTGATGAGTGCAGAAAGATGATAAAGCGCAAAAGATAGAAAGAGTGCCTGACGAATCTAAGAGTGCACTTAAAATTATTTATAAAAAGTTTTTGAAAACGTGAAATATTAATTATTTTAAATTATATGATACTGTACCATTTAAGAACTCATCAGTAAAGGATGCCGGGGGCGGGATTCGAGCCCGCGACTTCAAGATGCCTCAGGAGCGGCGCATTTTTCGCTTTTACCCTATGAGTCTTGCGCCCTAACCAGCTAGGCCACCCCGGCACGGCATAGACCCTCGATTGAATTGTTAAATAAGGTTTGTGCTTCTCCGACGGAGGGAAACAGGCTTCTTAAAGGAACCCCTTAATTCCCTGGACCATCATGCCCTCCGACATCTCAGGCACAGTAAGCGAAACGCTATCAGAAAAAAGGATAGTAGTAGGAGTAACAGGCAGCATCGCCGCGGTCCGGGTCGTGGATATGGTTCGCGACCTGCGCCGTCGCGGAGCAAAGGTGCACTGCGTCATGAGCGCTGCGGCACGACAGATACTGCATCCTTATGCTCTGGAGTACGCCAGCGCAAATCCCGTGATCCTGGAGATAACGGGAAGGGTGGAGCATGTGGAGTTCTGCGGTGTGGGGGGAAAGGCGGATCTGCTTATGATCGCACCGGCAACGGCAAACACTATCGGCAAGATAGCGTGCGGGATAGACGACACTCCCGTGACGACGTTTGCAACTACAGCTCTGGGGAGCGGCAAGCCGGTCATGATCGTTCCTGCCATGCATGAGGCTATGTATTGCCATCCCGCCGTTATCAAGAATCTGGACTCTCTACGGGCTATGGGCGTTACAGTAATCGATCCCAGGGTAGAGGAGGGCAAAGCCAAGATCGCAAATTCCGCTCTTGTGGTGCTGGCGGTGGAGCGGTTGCTGGGTCCAAGAGACCTGCAAGGCAAGAAGATACTCATCACCAGCGGCTCCAACGCAGAGCCGATTGATCCCATCCGCATCCTGACCAACCGCGCCTCCGGCAAAACGGGCGTCGCGCTGGCGCTGGAGGCGCATAGGCGCGGGGCTGAGGTGACTTTAGTGCACCGCTTTCCCCAGGAGATCCCTGTTCGTCAGATCTTTGCCGAGAGCGCCCAAGGGATGCTGGATGTCGTCCTGGCTGAGCTGGAAATGGAATACGATGCATTGATCAGCGCTGCAGCCGTGGCCGACTACACTCTGGATGCGAGCCAGGAGAAGATCAAGTCCGGCCGGGATCAGGTCCTGAGGCTCAAGCCCACCAGGAAGATCCTCAAAGAAGTGCGAGCTGCCTTTCCCGGCCTCAAGATTGTGGGCTTCAAGGCCGAAACCAACATCACCCTGGAGGAGCTCCGAGCTAGAGCTGAAGAGTCCATGCAGGCCTCGGGGCTGGACCTGGTGGTGGCCAACGATGTAGGCCGGGGAGGAATGGGCACGGATGAGAACAGAGTATTGATAATTGACCGAGAGGGCCGCTCAAAAGAGGTCCAGGGAACGAAAAGCCTGATTGCACAAAAAATCATTGACGCCCTGGTGGAGGTTATGAGTTCATGAAGGCCTGGGTTCCCTCTCACATCACGGGCTTTTTCGCTGCCAAACGCCAGGAAGATCCCCTGAAATCAGGCTCGATCGGCTGCGGCCTGACACTGGCACTGGGAGCGACGACTGCGGTCGAAGCCTCGAATAAGACGGAGATCGTGCTTAACGGCGAGGCTTCCGAGGCTCCGGTAAGCAGGTACGTGGTGAATGCCCTAGCCAGATCGCCGGTGCGGGTAAGGACGCATCTGGAAATGCCCTTCGGCTCAGGTTTTGGTGCCAGTGGCGCGGGGGCTCTGGGCTGCGCCTACGTCCTCAACGCTCACTTTGAGCTGGGCCTTTTCGCAAACCAGGCGGCTGCTGTGGCCCATGCGGCTGAGGCCACGAACAGGACCGGCCTTGGGGATGTGATCGCTCAAAATTCGGGCGGCCTGGTGGTGCGCCTGGAGCCCGGAGCGCCTGGTGTCGGCCGCATCGATCGGATACCAGTCCCGCCCCTAAAGGTCAACTACGTGGTCAGGGGCCCTATCTCCACCAGAGAGGTGCTCTCCGATCAGGCCGCGATGAAGGATATCAACAGCGCAGGCGAGGCCGCCTTGAAAGAACTCCTGAAGAGGCCGACACTGCAGGAGTTCATGCTTTTGTCGCGGCGCTTCACGGTTCAGTCGGGCCTGGCCAGCGACTGGACCCTGGACGCCATCGAGGCCGTAGAGGCTGCGGGCGGAATGGCTAGCATGATTATGCTGGGTGATGCGGTCTTTTCCTTTGGCGGGGCAAAAGCCCTGAAGGAGTTCGGAGAGGTGGGTACTACCACCATTTCCCAGAGAGGCGCCAACCTTGACTGATATTCCCAAATCCCATCCCAGATACACATCTCTCGTGGCGAGAGAGCGCGTCGCCGAAGGAGTGAAGAAAGGCCTTACCAGCAGTCAGGGACTGATTGCCCAGGGCCGCGGAGAATGCTTCGATTATCTCCTGGGAGAGAAGACTACGACCTCGGCAGAGAAGGCCACGCGAGCTGCGGCGGCTCTGCTGCTCCTGGCAAAGCGGCCAGCGCTCAGCGTCAATGGCAATGTGGCGGCTCTGGTGCCAGGGGAGATGGCTCTGCTGGCAGAGGTGCTTGACGCGCCCCTGGAGGTCAACCTCTTCCACCGCACTGAGGCGCGGGTGAAGAAGATCGCCGATCTGCTACGTGAGAAAGGCGCAAAAAGTGTCCTGGGAGAGAATCCCGATGCGACAGTTCCGGGGCTGGACCACGCCCGGGCGCTTGCCACCCGCGGTGGAATCTACGACGCCGATGTGGTTCTAATTCCCCTGGAGGACGGAGACCGCTGTGAGGCCCTGGTCACGATGGGAAAATCAGTGATAGCCATCGATCTCAATCCCCTCTCCAGGACGGCCCGCAAGGCCACGATCAGCATCGTGGACAACATCCTGAGGGCAGTGCCCAACCTGACCGCCATGGCTTCGCAGCTTTCTTCTGGAACTCGTGCGGATCTGGAGACAATCCTGCAGGGATATGATAACCAAAAAGTGCTGTGCCAGGCTGTGCAGGAGATCCAGGACCATCTGGAGAAGCAGTTTGGTAAACAATTGGTTTGAGAATGTACAAAAAAGCAGAAAGAAGACGGAATGATCCTCAGCCCAATCTAGCCAAGGCAGCCTTCTGTACGCTCTGATCCTGGTCCTCTGCCAGTCGCTTCAAGGTTTCTGCAGGCGTCTTTGGATTCTGGGCCACCGCCTCCCTCACCTTCCAGGACCAGTGGCGGGAAAGCCCTTCCAGGATCTTGCCATCCAGGTTTGGGTTCCTTGCTACCGCCTCGCGGACCTCCCAGCTCTTGTCCGAGGCCAGGGTGGCTAACGCTTCTGCGGGTGTCCTGGAATTCAAGGCAACCGTGGCCCGCACATCCATGATCCGATCTGCGGAGAGATAAACGAGTAAATCATCAGAAGTGGCTGGATTGTAGGCGATGTTGTTGCGGACCAACCAGCTCACGTCCCTGGCCAGCCTTTCCATAAGATCCTCGGTCATGAGCGGATTGGAAGCGGCTTTGGCCCGCACGTGCTCGTCGAAATCGCGAGCGAGACGAGCCAGCGTTTCCAGGCCGATGTTCGGATTCCTGGCCACGCCCTCCTTAACAAGATAGCGATTCTTGGCAAGAGTAGAATCGTAGTCCGCCATCTCGTCGCTCGCGAGGGTCTCCAGAACCTCGGCAGGTGTTTGACCGTTCAAGGCCACAGCTGCCCGAACGAACCCGGAGCTGTCCTCCGCTAGCCTCACCAGCGCCTGCTGCGAGACTCTTGCATTGCCCGCCACTGCCTCCCTCACCCACTGCACCTCATCCCTCGCCAGGACGCCCAGGATCTCCTCAGGAGTGCACGGATTCCAGGCAACTTTGCGGCGCACGTGCCAGTCCCAGGAACGGGAAAGCTCGTTCAGATCAGCTTCTTCGTTTTTGCATCTCTCCTGGCCAGCGCCTTCTCTCAGCGTGACTAATCACTCCAGTGCTTCCAAAAGCTCAAACCCCAGGGCTCCTAACGATGCCGAAAACACATCCATAAAACCGATACTGGTTTCACATTCAATTCCAGAATCAGATTCGATAGCACATGAAGCCATAAACCTCGTCTAGCAGCTTATCCAGTCTCCGCTCATCATGCCGCTCCAGCCGCCTCTCCACCACCGGCAGGCCAACGGCCGGAGCAATCTGCTTCAAAAGAGCCGCGTCTCCGCCCAAAACTACAAACCGGACTACGGATCCGTATTTTTTTTTCAGGTCCGAAAGCTTTTCCAGGACGGCCTCGATGTGGTTCTGGATATCCTCCTCGCGCAGCCTCTCGAACCTCTTCTGACTCCATCCTCCTTTGGAGTGCTTCTCTTTCACCTGGCTTTCCACAAAATCCCGTACCTCGAAGCCCTCTTTGCCCAAGGCCACTCCCAGGAAGGTGTCTCCCGCATGAGCGGAGACGACAAGAACGGGAGTCTCCATCATCTCCCGCAGAGCATCGAGCGAGAAAACGCTGCCCTCTAAAGAGAAGTTTTCCAGGATTGGAAAGGGAGGTACAAGAATTAGTGTGAAGAGTTGGGGATATCTAAAAATGATTCTGCCTCGCTCGGATTTGATGGAAAGGACCGTGCGATTCACCTCAGAGGGGAGAGCCGCTTCATCAGGCGCGCCGTAGGCGGTCAAAAGATCATCTTCGGGAGAGCGGCAGGATTCGAGCCGCTTCATAAGCTTTTCCATCTCCCGCGGGACCCATCTAGTGCCCGGAAGCTTATTCTCTTCGCCCCCCGCCGGTCCGGGAAGGGATGCGTTCGAAGCCGCAGCCGCTCTTTGCATAGCCGCCTTGAGGGCCAAATTGGCCTCCTGGTTGGCGCTGGTGAGCTTGCGAATCTTGTCCTCCCGCTTTTCCAAGGTTTGCAGAAGCTCATTTTTTTCACTCTCCAGTTCAGTTATGCCTGACTCCAGCTCCTGGATACGGTCTTCCAGCTTCTTTTTTCCAAAGAGGTCCACCAAACGCCTGCCTCCTTATCATCCTTCCACTTATTACAATTCGCCCTTTTTCAATTCATTTTCTTTTAAGTCAGCTCAAAGCAATAACCATTTTCGTAAGACCATTTATCAGAAATATTTATTACATAGCGAAACAACGAATCAATCGCTGCGTCCGGATCAGCCCCGAAGCCACAGATCCGGGCCCAAACGTGAGATCAAAATTGATAACGGACTCGCTGGGACTCGAACCCAGGTCAGCGGGTTTCTCCGAAAAGTCTCCGAAGCCCGCTAGGATGTCCTCTACCCTACGAGCCCAT
>CAZPUO010000032.1:0-15771 GCA_964589745.1 uncultured Methanotrichaceae archaeon | reverse complement strand
ACTGGATTGAACGTTTTCTTGGGGGAGATGTTTGGTATAAAAAGTTAGGTTCCTATCTATAGAATTGAGCTACAGCTGTCATATCATATATTTTTTCTTGGACAGCGGATGTGTTCACCAGGAGAATGTGGAGTGAACCAATTCATATGATGCTATAGAGAACCCATCACGCCAATCATCTTCTGGACCCAGAGTCCAGGTTTATCAGCTCAAAGAGGAATGCCCCAAAGCCCGAGCGAGGTGCGCCCGTCGTCATTTGACAATTTGGAGGTTGCTGATTCAGGCAATAGAGATTTTAATTCCCATCGCCCTTAGGTTCACAAGATGAATGTGTTGTCCTGGGGGATTAAGGTCCAGAGAAATCAAGGTGAAATGTTCCGAAAAGCACTGTTAGAGTTGGGTGTCTTCGACCGCAGTCGGAAGATCTGCTCTGACCAATCCAATGTATATCTTCCTGTTTTGAAGATTGATGAGCTTGCTGTGTCCCGGCTCCGCGAGGTGGGGAATTTCGAGCAAGTTGAGATGAATTTTCTGGTTGAGGAGCACCTCAAGAGCCCCGAGGAGATCCTGGGCTTTCGGCCTAGCTTTGAAGTGGTGGGGGATGTGGCCATCATTGAAGATATTGATGCTGAGCACGTGGCTTCTGTTCTTATGTCCACCAGCAGGAACATAAAAGCCGTCATCGCTCCCATATCGGATGTGGAAGGGGAGTTCAGAACGCGTAGGTTCAGGCATGTAGCAGGGGAGGCACGGACCATAACCATTCACAAAGAGCACGGTCTAAGCTACCGTGTGGATCTGGAACGCGCCTACTTCACGCCCCGCCTGGGCACGGAAAGACTCAGAGTGGCCAGATTAGTCCGGCCCGGCGACGTGGTGCTGGACATGTTCGCCGGGGTAGGGCCCTTCGCCCTGCTGATGGCCAAAAAAGGGGCCAGGGTGATTGCCATTGACAAGAACCCGGTCGCTGTGGAGTACTTACGAGAGAATGCGCGAATGAACAAAGTGGAGAATATCGAGATCCTGGAAGGAGACGCAGGCGATCTGGCTCCATGCATTGAAAGCCAGGCGGATCATGTGATCATGAACCTGCCTCACAGTGCTTCGCAATTTCTCATCCCGGCCATGAGGGCGACGAAACAAGGAGGCATCATTCATTACTACGCCATAGCGCCTGAGGAGGATCTTTATCGGGATCTGACTTTGATAGAAAATGCGGCTGCCCAAATAGGCGCATCGATCGAGGCAGCCTATGAGGGTGTAGTTAGAAGCTATGCTCCTCACCGGCACAATGTGGTCATTGACTTCCGGGTGGGCAAGTTTTTTTGATGGCACTCGAAAGGCTTTTAGGATCATCGGAAAATTAATATTCCAGGTAGTTAGTAGTAGTATCAGCAAAAGTCGGCCACGTTTTGATAGTCTACCCCCCATACATCTGGCGGCTTTTGCCTCATCTTTTTATGGTCGATCTAAAGGCCATCATCGCCCGCCGCAAAAAGTTGGCCTAAGTTGAAGGATGCGAGTTGGGACGTAAGGTTAATACTTCACGAAATCAATTTACTGATACTCAAAATCGATTTAAGAGACCAAAATCCTACTGCCGCTATTTACGAAGGGGATGTGCTGCTGGTTGAAGACTTCAATATAAATACCGCTAAAGGCCTTTCAGAGGCTGAGGCTGCAAAGCTGCTGAAGCAGGAAGGGTATAATGAGCTGCCCTCGACGAAGCCTCGCAGCATCTTCGTCACCGCCCTGGAAGTGATTAAGGAGCCCATGTTTCTGCTCCTGGTTGCGGGTGGCCTGATTTATCTCCTGCTGGGAGATCTTAGGGAGGCGCTGATGCTTCTGGGCTTCGTATTCGTTGTCTTGGGCATCACTATTTACCAGGAGCGAAAGACGGAGCGCGCGCTGGAGGCCTTGCGTGACCTCTCCAGCCCCAGGGCCCTGGTGATTCGAGACGGCTTGCACAGACGCATCGCTGGGCGGGAGGTCGTTCCCGGAGATCTGATTGTTCTCTCCGAAGGCGATCGTGTGCCTGCGGACGCAGAGCTGCTCTTTTGCACTAACCTTTTGGCAGATGAGTCTCTTCTTACAGGAGAATCCGTCTCTGTGCGTAAAGCCTGCGCGAACGGAAAATCCATCATGGCTCGCCCAGGTGGCGATGATCTGCCTTTTGTTTATTCCGGAAGCCTGATAGTGCAGGGCCAGGGAGCGGCTCTGGTGAGGGCCACAGGGTCCAGCACAGAGATCGGCAAGATCGGACGATCACTGCAAAAAGTTGAAACGGAAAAGACGGCACTGCAAAAGGAAACGTTCCAGCTGGTGCAAAAGTTGGCCGCTCTGGGGCTCGGTCTTTGCGCTATAGTGGTTGTGGTCTATGGTTTGACCAGGAACGACTGGCTACAAGGATTTCTGGCAGGCATCACCATGGCTATGGCTGTCCTGCCTGAGGAGTTTCCAGTCGTGTTAACCATCTTCCTCGCCTTGGGTGCCTGGAGAATCTCCCAGAGCAATGTGCTCACCCGCCGGGTTCCCGCGATTGAGACGCTGGGCGCTGCCACCGTGCTCTGCACGGACAAGACTGGCACCCTTACCGAGAATCGTATGACTGTGAAGAGGATCTTTGCGAATGAAAAATTTTACGATCTCGATGGAGGAGAGGAGCCTCTGCCCGAAGGCATTCATGAAATAGTGGAGTACGGCATCCTGGCCTCCCAGAGTGATCCTTTCGATCCCATGGAGAAGGCCTTCAAGCAGCTGGGCGAGGACTACCTGTCAAAAACGGAACATATCCACAGGAATTGGGGCCTGGTTTTGGAGTACCCTCTGTCCATGAAACTCCTGGCCATGTCTCGCGTCTGGAGGTCTCCGGAGGGCACGGATTTCATCATCGCATCCAAGGGTGCACCTGAAGCCATAGCAGATCTCTGTCATTTTGATGCGCTTTCCCGCCGGCGGCTTTCAGAAAAAATTGGGATCATGGCCAAAGAAGGCTTGCGCGTTCTGGGTGTGGCCAGAGCAAGGTTCAAAGAGACCGATCTGCCGGACGGCCAGCACGACTTCGAGTTTCAGTTCCTGGGTCTCATCGGCCTGGCCGATCCCGTGCGGCCCGGCGTGGCCGATGCTATCCGGGAATGCTACGATGCTGGAATAAGAGTAATAATGATAACCGGGGATTATCCGGATACAGCACAGGCCATTGCCCGCCAGGCTGAAATCAGATCTCCGGAAAAAGTTCTGACCGGACTGGATTTGGAAAAGATCTCCAATGCAAATCTGCAAGAGCAGATCAAAGGCGTTAACATATTTTCTCGTGTGGTTCCGGAGCAAAAGCTTAAGCTGGTTTTGGCTTTGAGAGCCCAAGGTGAGATTGTGGCCATGACCGGCGACGGTGTCAATGATGCGCCTGCCTTGAAGGCCGCTGACATCGGCATCGCCATGGGCGGCAGGGGCACGGACGTGGCCCGCGAGGCTGCTTCACTGGTGCTTTTGGATGATGCCTTCCCATCCATTGTTCGGGCTGTTCGGCAGGGGCGCAGAATATTCGACAACATCAAGAAGGCAATGGCCTACATCCTGGCCATTCATGTGCCGATCGCAGGCATGTCCCTGATCCCGGTCCTTTTGCAATGGCCCCTTCTCCTCCTGCCCGTGCACGTCGTCTTCTTGGAGCTGATTATCGACCCGGCCTGCTCTGTGGCCTTCGAGGCGGAACCCGAGGAGGCGGATGTTATGCAGCGCCGACCGCGCGATCCAAGAAAGCCTTTGTTCGGAAGACGCACCGTGGCTCTGAGCCTTCTCCAGGGCCTCTTTGTTCTGATCATCGTCTTGGCAGTCTTTGCAGTCTCTCTTTACCGAGGTCAGGGAGAGATGGAGGCCAGGGCTCTGACTTACACGACCTTGATCACAGCCAACCTTGGGTTGATATTGACAAACAGATCCTGGTCTGGCACCATCCTGGAGACCCTGAGGACGCCCAACCCCGCCCTCTGGTGGGTGATAGGAGGAGCTTTGATCTTTCTGGGATTGGTGCTGTACGTTCCCTTCCTACGAGATCTCTTTCAATTTGCGCCTCTGGACTTTCTCGAAATAGCCATCGCACTTATGGCAGGGATAGCCAGCATACTCTGGTTTGAGGGGCTGAAGCTCTTTTCAAGGCAAAGATAATAATTTCATTTAGTTCATTCTATCATTGAATTTGGCCCATATCATTGATCTTTTGTTAGCTCGCCAAACGCCATATAAAGGCAGCTGCAGAGATCCAGGATATCCAAACCTTTCATTCGCGCTCTTCGAACTGCAGAATCGATGCCGGGACAGATCTCAAAAGCAGATTGGCATCGGGGAATGATTTGCCTTGTAATACGATTGTGATATGAAATTGTAACGTCAGAAATAATTAACTTAAGAAGGATAAGATATTACTTTATGGGCTCGAATCAGTCGGCATTCTGGGGCGTCTCCCCTGAAGAACTGTATGTGCGGCTTCATACCACAGAGAGTGGCCTGACTGAAACCGAGGCCGAGCGAAGACTCAAAATATATGGCCCGAACAGCTTCAAGGCCAGAAAGGAGTCGTCCGCTTTCTTGTTGTTGCTGGCACAGTTCAAGAGCCCCATCATTCTTCTGCTTTTATTTTCGGCCTTTTTATCTTTTTTCCTGAGCCAGGGCGTTCAAGCGTTGATAATATTGATAATACTATTCATAAGCGGTATTCTCGGCTTCTGGCAGGAATACACCGCGAACGATGCCGTCTCCAGGCTTCTGGAGATGGTTCAGATCAAAGCGGCCGTGCTCAGGAACGGAGAGCAGAAGGAGATACCGGTTGAGGAGATTGTGCCTGGAGACATCGTCATCCTCAATGCAGGAGATATCGTACCAGGCGATTCCCTCATCCTGGAATCTAAGGACCTCTTCGTAAATGAGGCAGCGCTAACGGGTGAAACCTATCCCGCGGAGAAGATGGCAAGAGCGGTGCCTCAGGATTCACCTCTGAATAAGCGAGTCAACAGTCTCTTCATGGGCACCAGCATCGTTAGCGGCACCGGGAAAGCTGTAGTCGTGAACACAGGTCTCCAGACTGAGTTCGGCTTGGTATCCCAGAGACTACGACTCAGGGCACCTGAAACTGAGTTTGAGCACGGCGTCAGGCATTTCGGCTACATGCTCATGGAGGTCACCCTTCTCCTGGTGGTAGCCATCTTCGCCATAAATGTCTACCTGGCCCGCCCTATCGTCGAATCCTTCCTCTTCTCCCTCGCCCTGGCAGTTGGTCTGACGCCGCAGCTTCTACCGGCCACCATCAGCATCAACCTTGCGCACGGGGCAAGGCGAATGGCAGCTCAGAAGGTCATTGTCAAACGGCTGGCCTCTCTGGAAAACTTCGGGAGCATGAACGTGCTTTGCTGCGACAAGACCGGCACTCTGACTGAAGGCATGGTACGGCTGCACGCAGCTCTCGATGTAGATGGCAATAGCAGTGATAGAGTTCTGCTTTATGCCTACCTTAACGCATTCTACGAGACGGGATTCACGAATCCCATAGACAAGGCGATCCTCGACAAAAGCCAGATCGATATCACAGGATACAGAAAGCTCGATGAAGTTCCCTACGACTTTCTCCGCAAAAGGTTGAGCATCCTCGTCTCCAAGGACGACGAGCACTTCATCATAACCAAGGGAGCGCTGTCGAATATCCTGGAAGTCTGCAGCAAAGCCGAAACCCCGCAAGGAATCGCGGACATATCCTCCTTGGGCGATGCGATTCAAAATAAGTTCAAAGATCTCAGTGGTCAGGGACTGCGCGTGCTCGGACTGGCAACTCGAAAGATCGAGGCAAAGGTCTGTCTGACCAGAGACGAGACGGACATGACCTTTCTGGGTTTTCTGGTCTTCTTCGATCCACCCAAAGCAGATGTAGCTGAAGCCATCGGCAGCCTGAACAGGCTCGGAGTCACTCTCAAAGTTATCACGGGAGACAACAGATTGGTGGCTGCTAGCGTAGGCCAGCAGGTAGGTCTGAAAAATGTGCGCCTTGCAACCGGCCAGGAAATCCTCAAAATGAGCGATGGGGCATTGTTGAGACGGGTCCAGGATGTCGATATATTTGCAGAGGTCGAGCCGAACCAGAAAGAGCGCATTATCCTGGCCATGAGAAGGGCCGGGAATGTGGTGGGCTTCATGGGCGACGGAATCAATGATGCTTCGGCACTTCACGCCTCGGACATCGGCATATCCGTGGACAGCGCGGTTGATGTGGCAAAAGAATCGGCAGACATAGTTCTAATGGAGAAGGACCTTAGTGTTCTATCCGAGGGCGTGACCGAAGGCAGAAAAACCTTTGCCAACACCATGAAGTACGTCTTCATGGCCACGAGCGCCAACTTTGGAAATATGTTCAGCATGGCTCTGGTATCCGTCGTATTGCCGTTCCTGCCACTCCTCCCCACACAGGTTCTGCTGACGAATCTTCTGCAAAACTTTCCCCAAATCACCATAGCGAGCGATAGCGTGGATGAAGAGCTTGTCGCAAACCCCAGGCGATGGTCGATAAAGTTCATCACAGACTTTATGGTTGTCTTCGGACTGATCAGCTCCGTGTTCGATTTCGTGACCTTTGGGGCACTTATGCTCCTCCTGCACGCCGACGTGGCGCAGTTCAGGACGGGCTGGTTCATCGAATCCGTGATCTCTGCGTCGATGGTGGTATTTGTAATACGAACCCACAGGCCGCTATTCCGATCGAGGCCAAGTGACTATTTGCTGGGAGCGACGTTGATAATCGCTGCAATTACTGTGATTCTTCCTTACTCACGGCTATCTGTGCCCTTCAATTTTACGGGCGTGTCTTTAATATTTCTGGTCGTTGTGGCTGCGATCGTGATCATTTACCTGGCAGTGGCAGAGCTGGCCAAGAGGATCTTCTACAAAAGAACAACGTATTGAAATTATGGGAAAATGTCATAGCCGAACTCCAAGCTTTTTTATCAGCACCACTTTGATGGAATCGTTTATGAGAAAGCAGATGGCAAATGAATATGCCAGAGACAGAAGAGCAATTTCTGGTGCGATGGGAGCGAGCCTGTAAATTCCAAAGGTCGAGAAGAGCAGTACAATTACTATGTCCACGAGAATGGACGCAACGAGAAATTTGCTGGGTCTCGATTCCCAGAAATGCTTCCGCTCTCTTACCACTATCACATTGAGAAGGCTGGAGAAGACAAGGAAACCAAAGATGAATGTCCTCAATTTTTCGATGCCGCTCAGTCCAAGATGCGATTGCGCAAAATAGAGCAGCAGCATGGATTCTACAACGAAGAGCACACCAAGGACAAGAGCTACCTCGACCAGACCTTTTATGTTCCAGGTATCTGGCTTGCTGGAGTACCTCACATTATCGGTTGAGATCGATAATGTGACAAAGTCCGTCAGGAAAAGGAATAGCACCATGCTGAATATGGACACGATATAGTCCCCTGTCAACATGAAGGACAGTACTACGAAGACCACCACCTGGAAGGTTTTAATTACTTTGTTCAGTATCCAGGTGATTATTCTTTGGTAAACTACCCTCCCAGTCTTGACTAATTCAACTATACCTTCCAATCCTTCGGTGGTCAGGACGACACTGGATGCCTCCTTTGCCACGTCGGTCGCGCTGCTGACTGCAATTCCCACCTCAGCCTGCCTCAGGGCCGGTGCATCGTTCACCCCATCTCCGGTCATTCCGACAACATGCCCTCCCCTCTGAAGGCTCTTCACGATCTGATGTTTATCCTCAGGATATACCTCTGCAAAGACGTCACTTTCCTCGGCTATCTGAGGCTTCCTGGCTTCATCGGGATGGGCATTCAGATCAGACATTCTGGTTGCTCTCTCGCCTAGGCCGATCTGCCTCGCCACCTCCCTGGCTATTTGCAGCGCATCTCCGGTCAGCATCTTCACAGAGATGCCCAGATTTTTAAGCTCGCCTATGAACTTGATCGAGTCGGGCCGAAGCTCGTCGTAGAGAGCAGCTATGCCGATCAGCTGGAGATTTTCTTTGGACGAACCTTCGGCGACTGCCAGAACTCTGTAGCCTTTGGCTGCCAATCCTTGCACGTACGTATCGACCTCTGAAAGCTGATCATTGCTGTTCTTACAAAGAGGAGTTACGGTGCTGACGGCCCCCTTCAGAACAAAGAATCTTCTTCCGTCTTTTTCTATCTCCGCCTCAGTTCTCCTCGTGCCAGGATCAAACGGAACAAACCTTCTTTGGTGATAGCCTTCCAGAGGTATATTCATCTCCTTGGCAGCCGATAGAAAAGCCAGGTCTATTGGATCCTGATCGGCCTCCTGTGAGGCCAGGGCGCCATAAAGCACGGTATCTTCTTTATTGCTACTGCCAAATGAAAATACATCTTTGATAAATAGCTTGTTCAGCGTTATTGTGCCCGTCTTGTCCACGCAGAGAACGTTCATGATTGCTGCATCTTCGCCGGCACTGAGCCTTGTGACCAGAATTCCTTTTTTTCCAAGCTCCAATGAGCCGAGCGCCATTGTTACCGTAAACATCGTCGGCAATGCAACTGGCACAGCCGATAAGATAAGCACCACCATCAATGGAAGGAAGTCCAGGAGATTCCTGCCCCTCAATGCTGAAACGGCTAATCCGGCTAAAAGAAAAACACCCACCATAAGGAGAAGCCACTTCACAACCTCAGTGGTTACTTCCTCCATATGCAGCTTTGGCCTGGCGGTCTGGACGAGTTGTATGGTTCTTCCGAAGTAGGTCTTCGCGCCAGTGGCCGTAACAATTCCCGTGGCCTCTCCTCTTCTGATGACCGATCCCGAAAAAAGGATATCATTTATGCCTTTTGTAGCAGGCAAGGATTCCCCCGTTAGAGCAGACTGATCCGCATCCGTAGATCCGTCCTGAACTTTGACATCCGCAGGCACGAAATCGCCTGCTCGCAGTCTCACTAGATCTCCCGGAACAAGCTCCCTCGCGGGAATGCGCAACCATTTTCCTTCTCTCTTTACTCTTGCTTTGACGTGCAGGTTCTGCTTCAGAAACTCCAGGGCTGAGTTTGCCTTTTCCTCCTGGAAGAAGCTCAAAGCGGCATTGAATAACAGGAGACCGATAACTATGTATGCCTCAAGATATCTTTCAAGGAGCCAGGTCAGGATTATGGTTATCTCCAGCATCCATGGAGTTATGCCCCAGAAATTCCTCGCCAGCCTCAAGAAAGGATTGTCCTTCTTCTCCCGGATCTCGTTGTGTCCGTGCTCCCTTCGCCTCTCCTCAACCTCTTTTAAAATCAAGCCGTTACTCGAATCCATTGAGACTTCAACTGACGCAGTGTTTTCAAAATGCATTCTTACGCTCCCTGGAACATAGCGAGGCCAGGCGTTATTTTATCATGATACCTCGATGCCTGCTGCGTAGGTAATCGAATTCAACTCAGGGATTATCATCCAAACCAGTCGCCAGGCAGCTGAATATGTCTCGCGGCAGAAAAATAAGGCAAGCAGATTGCCCTTTCTTTCATTTTGATCGCCGCAATTTGCATGTTCTCACCACCAAGATGGGTTTGGAGGAGGAGCCTGCGACGTTGCATAAGATGCTCTCAGCCAAAAACCCCTTGGCAGAATTATCTTTTGCCGAACTCATGGCTATCAAGGACACCTTCTCCTTTTCTGCCAATTTATTTATCTCTTGATTCAAATTGCCGATCACCACGTGACAAGCTATATTGATTTGTTCGGCACAGATATGACAGCGCAGGGCATCATCTGTTAACCTTACACCCAGAGGTGGCATCAAATCCAGATCGCCTCGACCATGAAGCTCACCTGTTAAGGCTTTTAGTTCATTCTCTGTCCTCTTGATTCTGGCGTCAGCTTCATTTTTCAAGCCTTCCTCAGAAATTACATGTAAAAGTAATATATTCCTGATCCCCTTCATTCTGGCGACGAAAAGTATTGCTTCTTTGGCCGACAAAGAGAGGTTTGTAGGCAAGAGCACCTTTGCAAAGATATGCCTGCAGAAATCCTTCATCATCTCGTCGTCTTTCTCTAATTGTTCACGGGGCAGCATCAAGAGATGAGTATCATCTTGACAGAGCAGACTGTGAGCAGTGCCTTCCAGCAGTTTGCCTCCCATTACCGTGTTTATGCTGATCACAATAAGCGATATATTTTCCTCGTCTGCAACGCTCTCGATTACATCTGCGACATCCTGCCCTTCAAGCGTTGGCCTGGCTATTGTCTCTATGTTAAATCCCGCCTCCATCAGCGGTCTCGCCTGCGCTTCCAGCTCTGCTTTTGCACTCTTCAGGCTAACTGGATCCAAAATGCCGGTCGGGGTACGGACAACGACGTTCAAGAGTATAATTTCTTTCACATCGGGAAGCTGACTTATGCAATTTAGCGCTCTCCGAGAATGTTTTGAGAAATCCATCGGGACCAAAATTCTTCCAAGCATTTTCATCGCCCAATTTAAAGAATATAACTTAATGATATTTCAAGCTAGCATCTTTCAAACTAGCATATTTCCAGCCAGCTCAAATCTTTGTCATATAATTTAAAATAGATTCTAATAGCGACTCTTAAATTTACGAAAATTATATCAGTTCGCAAACCATATAACTTGTTGTGATAATATGAACACTTCTTTCCTGGGCATTGTAGAAAATGGTCGATTCACCGTTCTGATACCTGAAGCTGCCGGCTGTTGTTCAGTGAAGTTGACCAAGGTTGAGCATCCGGCTATTCCAGAGAGCGATGCAGTAGTGCACCATGAAATTGACCTTGGCGATTATGAAGCAAAGGCCATCATGGTCAGCGGCTCTCTTCCTAAATTCGAGGGCTGGCTTTATGGTGCGAACATTTTGGACGTCGGCAGCCCCATCCTGACGGCATTGGTCAAGAAGATATTTGGCAAAATGTAGACAGTTAAATTTGATAAATGAAAAGAGGTGAAACAGTTGTGCTGCCACACCAGCGATAAACATGAGCATGAACATAAACATAAATCAGGAGAAATTCATGCTCACGAGCACTGCCACGATGAAGCTCATCAGCATGAGCATAGATGCTGTCATTAATATGGTGTTGCTTTACCTGTTCGAGATGATGTTACCCGTGGCGGAGAACGATCTTTGCAGAAGACAAGCCGTACGAGACAGGCTGTACAACAGGCAAGAACATCGATGCTGAGGTAACGCGATATTTTTTGGCAGGAAACCTTATGTTATTTTTTCCTACATCATTCTTGAATTCTTGAAGTAACACTAAGGTCATTCCATCAGGATCTGTCAGAAATAGCCTGGCATAGTTATTGGCGATCAGTATTTGCCTTGAGGCCTGGCGACGGACCATAGCCCTCCCACATCGCCATCATCGAGCTGCCCGAGGAGCTTTTGGGCGATAGATTTATATTGATTGAAGGCTCATATCGGCAAAAGACGAAATAGATCTCGTCAGGAGGAGAAATATGGACCTGAAATATTTTCATTGATAATTGCCCCAATTCCCGTTATTGATTCTTTGTGGTGCCGAACGTGCAGGCTCAGCCAGGGAGAGATGGCTTCTCCTGAACTTGTGTCTGGTGCATTTTCGAAGAATCCTGAGAATGATGCGGGACTATAGCAATCGATAAAACCGTCATCATGGGGCGGGATTATGCTTTAGCTGCTCCAATTAAAAAGGAGGTGGATAGCATGCGGCTTTTGATAGTGTCGAATCGTTTACCCATTACGGTATCAGAAGAACATGAGCTTAAGTTTAAGGAAAGCGTAGGAGGACTTGTATCGGGGTTAAAAGCTTATTTGGATTTTAAAAGCCCCCAATCTCATAATCCTATAAACGATCATACCTGGATTGGCTGGCCTGGAACCACCATCAAAGAACCTATGAAGAAGACCGTGAAATCAAAAATATATTCCGATTTCCACGGGCTTCCTGTCTTTCTATCGGAAAGCGTCATGGAAAGGTTTTATCTCGGCTTCTGCAACCGAACCGTGTGGCCGCTTTTCCACTATTTCACATCCAATGTTTCTTACGATATCGATAATTGGAGCTACTATAAAAAAGTGAATGAGACTTTTTGTGACGCCGTCATGCAAATCCTCAAGCCAGACGACGTCGTGTGGATACACGATTATCATCTGATGCTGCTTCCTAGGCTCATAAGAGAGAAAGTTCCGGGTGTTCCGATCGGCTTCTTTCTGCACATCCCCTTCCCCACCTTCGAGGTGTTCCGGCTGCTTCCCAGCAAGTGGAGAATAGATCTGCTAGAAGGCCTTCTGGGAGCCGATCTGATCGGCTTTCATTCTCACGACTACACCCAGTACTTTCTCAGGTGTGTGCTTCGCCTCCTGGGCTACGAGCATAATATGGGACAGATTCAACTAAACGATCATCTGGTAAGGGCTGACACCTTTCCCATGGGAATTGACTATCAAAAATTTTACGACTCAGTCACCGGGCCCGATGTTCAAAGGGAAAAAACGGAATTGGGGAACGTATTTGCAAACTGCAAAGTAATTCTTTCCCTGGATAGACTGGATTACACCAAAGGCATCGTCAACCGGCTCCAGGGTTATGAGCTGTTCCTGGAGAGAAATCCCGGATGGCACGGAAAGGTTGTAATGGTATTGATAGTAGTTCCGTCCAGGACCAGGGTAGAGCACTATCAGCAGATGAAAAGGCAAATTGATGAGGTGGTGGGCCGCATAAACGGCAAATTTGGCAGCATCAGCTGGACACCGATTTTATATCACTATAAGTTTTTGCCTTTCAATAAACTGATCGCATTATATAATTCCAGTGACGTGGCCTTGGTTACGCCCATAAGAGATGGCATGAACCTTATCGCCAAGGAATATCTGGCCACTAAGACTGATGGGAAGGGCGTTCTGATACTCAGCGAGATGGCAGGAGCTTCCAAGGAGGTCAGAGAGGCCATCATCATCAACCCCAACGACCTGGATGAGATCGCCACGGCCTTAAAAGATGCTCTGGAGATGCCGGAGGAAGAGCAAAAAAGGCGCAACCGGATAATGCAGTCTCGACTAAAACGCCACGATGTCACTCGTTGGGCAGATAGTTTCGTTCAGGCCCTGCTGGCGATCAAAGATGAAGAAAGGATTTTGGACTATAAACTGCTTGGCCCCTCCGCCAAGGCGCGGCTCACAGAAGATTTCCGCAGGGCAAAACGGCGACTTCTACTTCTTGATTACGACGGAACTCTGGTTCAGTTTGCCAGTTCTCCGCAGCTGGCAAGGCCCAATGAGGAGACACGAAATATCCTCAGGCAAATAGCAGAGAATCCCAAAAATGAGGTCGTCCTGGTCAGCGGCCGCGACAAGATGACGCTTCAGAGCTGGTTTGGATCGCTCAATATCAGCCTCGTGGCGGAGCACGGCGCATGGATCAGAAAAAGAGACGAAGACTGGAGGATGCTAAAATCCCTTACCAATGACTGGAAGCCCAAAATTCTTCCAATTCTGGAGATGTATTCAGACAGGCTTCCGGGCTCTTTCGTGGAAGATAAGGAGTTCTCCCTGGCCTGGCACTACCGGATGGCAGAACAAGAGATGGCTTCCGTTGTTGCGAAAGAGCTCATGGATGATCTAGTGAACTTCACTGCCAATATTGCGGTTCAGGTGCTTCAAGGGAACAAGGTAATTGAAGTCAGAAATCCCGGCATGAACAAAGGCGATGCTGGATCTTACTGGATCTCGGAAAACCAGTTCGATTTTATTCTGGCTATAGGGGATGATTGGACCGATGAAGATTTGTTTAAGATACTTCCGGAGGCTGCCTACTCAATTAAAGTAGGAATGACTCAATCATCCCAGGCTAAGTTCAATCTTCCCAAGCCCCAGGATGTGATAAGGCTGCTGCAGGAGCTTGGGACATGATGACATCCCATCATCGTTTAAAGTCACTATGCGGATCGGATTGCAGTTACAGATTGCAGTATTTGAAGATCAATAGTTGGCGCAGCAATGGTCGGCATAGCTATGACAATCAGAAGCTGGTCAGGAACAAAAAGGGGTTTAATAGGTGATTGAAGGGATAAGCCTTCAGGTTCACAACCCATTTCAGATCATGCCTCGATGAAATTGGGAATTTTAATTGCGTTCCCCTTTTGAAAGGAGTTGAAGAGGACGAGGCAGTCTCTGATATGCCTCGTGATCAGGAAATTATTTCTAACATGATCGCGACCATTCATCCCCAGCCTCATGGCATACTGAGGATCGTTCAGCAGCTTTTTAAGATAATTTGCGGTTTCATCCTGGGAGTGAGTGAGAATGCCGGAATGCTCATGGGTTATCTGCAGAGGAATCCCTCCGACTGCAGGTGCTATCACCGGCTTTGCTTTCCATAGCGCCTCAGTTACCGTCAATCCGAACCCTTCTCTGGATGAGTTCTGCAAGACTACCGTGGAAGCTCTCTGTAGAGCGTTGATCTCCAGGTCGCTGTACGGCGGCAGGTCGATGATATGAATATCCGAGTCGCATTCGGCGGCGCATTTGAGCTGCTCTTGAATTGCGGGCCCCTCTGGGTCGTCCGTGGCGCCGCCTCCGGCAAGGACCAGCTGGAGATCCATAGATTCTTTTACTTTTTTATAAACATCCATCACGCCACGGGGATTCTTAAATCTGTCAAATCGCGATATTTGCGTGACTATGGGGCGATCCTCATCGATTCCAAAATGGTCGAGGACCGAGCTGATCACCGTCGTTGATAAATCCCTGTTCTTTTCGCTCAGAGGGTCGATGGAAGGAGGAATTATCACCTGGGGAACACCTATGTCTCCTCTAGCGTATTTTGGAGAAGAAATGATGACGCTATCGTATTTTCCGATGTAGCCCTTCAGGAAGTCCATTACTTCCATCTGCGGCTTGGAAAGATCTACATGGCATCTCCATAGGCATTTTCTATCTGCATTTCCCGTCATTTCCTCGATCAGGGCGATGGGCTGAGGGTCGTGGACGAAGATCACATCCCCATAAAAATCGATCTCCTCCGCGTTTCTCCGGTTGACCGCCAAAAAGTATGCGAGCTCTTCTTTTGTTACGCAGGCGTTCATGCCCTGCAGCGCATTATGAAATTTCTTAGTGATCCGAAAGAATGCCTCATCGCCTTTCAGAACATCCCAGCTGGCTTCGAGACCGAGCTGTCTAAAGAGCGGCAATATTCTGGAAAGGATCTCCGCTACACCCCCACCTTCTGAGGTGGAGTTTATGTTTTGTATCGACATGCCGCGAATTCTTTCGGACAGCAAATACAATTCATCTATAACATCTGCACCGACTATGGACGCGTAGTCATTGATATCTGGCAATTTCCTTCACCCGTTAACTGGACTTGGCTTTGCTCTCGATTTCATGGTAATGATTTTCTTACTCGTGATTCTTATTCGTTATTTCCTTCTCATGGTTTCTTGCTAAAACCGTACCATTAATTATTGCAAATTAGCACACCCGCCCCGCCAGCAGGCTGGACCTGAAGATCATCCATTCAGCCATCTCTCGAATCTCATTTTGCTGTTCACCTTTCTGAGGATCAAGGTGCCATCTTGAAGGCAATCTAACGCCAGCTCATCATCCCCATTCAGAGATAGCCGGTCCCTGACGGAAGCAGGGAGTGTCAACTTCCCGTCGGCGTCAATGGTGATGATCGACAAGGTTCTCATTGATGCTAAAGTACCATGGGCGATTTATTAAGCTTTATTTTGAGATGAGACTCACATTAAGGCTAGATGAAACCTCTGAGACG
>CAZPUO010000031.1:0-15872 GCA_964589745.1 uncultured Methanotrichaceae archaeon | reverse complement strand
GATCGGGCGCTGGTGACCACGCTGACCAAGCGCCTGGCCGAGGAGCTGACCGACTTCCTGGCAGAAAACCAGATCCGCGCCCGCTACCTGCACTCCGAGATCCAGACCCTGGAGAGAACGGAGATCATCCGCGAGCTGCGATTGGGCAAGTTCGACGTGCTGGTTGGAATCAACCTCCTTCGGGAAGGCCTCGACATCCCCGAGGTGGGTTTCATCGGTATACTGGACGCGGACAAGGAGGGCTTCCTGAGGGATGCGCGCAGCCTCATCCAGACCATTGGCCGGGCTTCCAGGAATGCCAACTCGAAGGTGGTTCTTTACGCGGACAACATGACCGGCTCTGTCCGGGAGGCGGTGCGGACGACTGAAGAGAGGCGCAGGCTGCAGATGGCCTACAACCTGGAAAACGGAATCGTTCCCAGGACGATCAAGAAGCCGATCAAAGAGAAGGTCGTGGATATCACTGACACGAGGCACATTCCAAAAGCCGATATTCCCAATACGATCATCGAGCTGGAGATGGAGATGAGGGATGCGGCGGAGCGGCTGGAATTCGAGAGGGCAATACAGATCAGGGATACTATCAGGAGGCTGGAGAAGGAGATGAAGGGTTAAATGTAAAAAGATTATCCAATTTTGCTATACTGGTAGCCTTTCATTTTAATGTGGTGATGGAAGTAAGAGCCTTTAGATGCAGCGTTAATCAAGCTTTCATAAATTTGGCTCGGCACGCCGTAATACTGATACACGCCTCCGTTATGAAACTCTACCTCAAGAGTGGAAGTAGCAGGATCGTATCCCACCGATACGAGGTTGCTTGATTGAACGGGAACCCTCTTCATTTCGTGATCACTTTTTCATTTGGTTGACCGATCTTGAACGAAGTTCTGACAAGGCCCAAATGCATCCTTTTGGATCTCAATTTAGCTCTCTCTTCTAATCTTGGTTTTCTTTGATCTCTTAGCATAAATAGCCCCTTCCTTTCCTCTCAACCTATGGAAACCGCGGGTTTGCGATAGCCCCCATGCTCGCCGTTGCCGATAAGTGAAGCGGTTAGGCAGTTAAAACAGCACACTTTAAGTCGTTGGAAGGCCGTATTTACATTATGGAGAGCAAGATAATCTATTTCGAAGATACAGGGCCTGAGAATACCGAGGCCACCTTCGGACTGGTTTTGGATCGCATGAAGCTCACGGGAATCAGGAAGCTGGTACTTGCTTCCACCACCGGAGCTACCGCTCGGAAAGCCCTGGAGTTCTTCAAAGGCTCCGGCGCAAAACTAATTGTCATACCGCATCAGCACGATTTTTACCGGGAGAAGAACGCATTTCCAGAGGAGATGGTCAAAACCCTGCAGGATGCCGGGCATGATGTGCACTTCGGCACCATGCTCTTCCATACCGACAAGCTTTACGAATCCGCTACTCCCACTGTGATGGCTAATCTGCTGCGCTGTTTTTGCCAGGGCGTGAAGGTTTGCTTCGAGATTGTCCTCATGGCGACAGATGCGGGTCTGGTGGACAGCGGGGAAAAGGTGATAGCCATTGCCGGGACCGCCCGTGGATCGGATACGGCGCTGGTAATGCAGGCAGCTTCATCCCAAGCCTTGAAGAGGCTCAGGGTGAACGAGATCATCTGCAAGCCGCAAAACCCGCTGAACCTGGAGGAGCTGCAGGAGAGGATGGAGAAGGAGAGAGGATGAACTGGCCCTATCTCCTGTCCTTTGATCGTTGAGCAAAATTTTTGCATGCCTCTAGCAATCGCATTCAATACGCAAGGCGCTTGTCGCCCGAGCCGATGCCAGGAAGGATCTTCCGGGATTGGCAGTGATTGCCTTATCCACGGAAAGATAAAAAGTATCAGCCCTTCTTGGGCGCAAGGTATTTCAATTTTGACACCGACGGGTGGCGGTGGTAAATATGGCAAACGATAAAAAAAAGAGCAAGGGGCCACAACATCGCAACAGCAATTATCAGATGAAAAATGGCAATGCAGTCTCCAAGAAGCATGAAAAGAAGCAGGTTAAGAAGTCAGATGCAGACAGCCCTGTGAATGCAAAATCTGCACCTAAAGCAAAATCTGAGGGCCAGAAGAGCCTCATCTCGAACATCTCCGGAAGCATCTCCAGTGCCACCAACAGCATAACCAGGATGCTCAAGAGCGGTCCGTAGAAAAAGGCAAAATAGATGTCCGGCGCTTTTTAAGAGTCGTCCGGATAGATATGCATTTTTTGACAAAGAGGATTAATATTCAGCTAGAACAATTCATGTCAGCAATTGGCCATAGACTTTGACATTCTGGTTGGCCGACAATCCGGTTTGGCCAATTCCGCTCTGTTCATTTGACTTCGGTAGCAAGGGCAAAGCTTACCCGTTGGCAGCACCTACATTCTCCTGTTCTGGTGAAAGGGCATCAGATTTCAAAGGAACGATTCAATGAGTTCATTGATAGAATCTGGATGTATCAGGAGGCTAGATGGGTTTTTCCTGCCAGAAGGATCACGCGGGAAAGAAGTTAGCTGCAAAATGTGCTTCCTGAATGAGGACTGCTTGCAGGACATCCTGGAGCTTCAGAAACTGATTGCGCGAAACCTTTCCACCCCGGAAGTCTTTCACTTGCAAGAAATAGCTTCTTTCCGCGATCTCTTTGCTCTCGATCGTGCCGTAATAGGGGTACTAACAGAGGATGGTCTGATAGCGTATAGCATCATCCGCTTTCCCGGAGACGCGGAAGATAACCTGGGTCGGGACATAGGACTTTCGGAAAGAGAGCAAAGGAAGGTCGCCCATCTTCAGGCAGTGGCGGTTCATCCTGCTTATAGAGGCAACGGCCTGCAGCGGAGAATGGCTACGGCTCACCTCAGAGTTATTGAGGACCTGGGATATGAGCATGTCTGCTGCACTGTGTCTCCAAAAAATCCCTTCAGTCTTGGCAACGTCTTCGCCTGTGGATTCGTGATAGCGGGCCTCAAGCCCAAGTTCGAAGGATGGTGGAGGTACATAATGTACAAGAATATTTCACTTTCTCGGAACCTGGAACCGAGAGATGCAAAGGAGGTGATAGCCATCAAGAGTTTGGATATCCAGGCCCAAGTGGATCTTCTGAAACAGGGATTTGTAGGCTTCAAGATGGCCCTCCTGCCTGAGGGCTTTGAGGTGTTCTACGGCAGATTACAATGCTGATCCATCTTTTAAAATCAATAGCCCATTATCTCGTTGCAAAGCTTTATTTTCCGAGAAGGAGAAATTAATGGAGTAAGTGGTGGAAATGGCTAAAACCCTTTATGAGAAGCTTGGTGGCTATGATGCCATCGCCGCTGTTGTAGATGGCCTGATGGTGAGACTGATTGGAGACCCGCGTCTTGGTAGGTACTTTGCAGGCCACAGTGATGACTCGAAGAAGCGGCTGCGACAGCTTCAGAGGGAATTGATTTGCCAAAGCATGGGAGGGCCGTGCCTCTACCTGGGCCGCGACATGTCGACGGTACACAAAGGGCTCGGAATCGATGGAACTGACTGGCAGAAGGCGATCACCCATCTGGTGGGGGTTCTTGATTCCCTCAAGGTACCAGATGAGCTGCAAAAAGAGATACTAATGATGATGAACGATATCAAGAGCGATATTGTGGAGAAGCCTTAGACCCTTTGAGAGATGGCCAAGACTTTGGGAAATTGCCAAAAATATTATTCGTTTAATATCTGCAGCCCCAGAAGGGGATAAGTCATCGCAGTTTTCACGTTAAAATGATCCAATATTGACGCACGGTCCGAAGAAATCTTTTTTCGTTTGTCTGGTCGCTGCCCTCACCGCCCGATCGCCTTCGCCACCAGATCCACCAGATCGATCGCCTTCGTCCCAGCGCCCGCGTCGTTCAGGTTCCTGATGCACAGCGGGCAGGATGTGACGATGTAGTCCACACCATCTGGAACATCTTGCAGCCTTCTTTTGGCCATCTGCAGGGATAGATCTTTATATCCCGATCGCACCCCTCCCCCGCCCCCACAGCACCGGGCGGCTTTGCCGCTAGTCCTCATCTCTTTTAGCTCGCAGATGGCTTCGATTACCCGACGCGGCTGCTCGTAGATCCCATGGTGTCTTCCCAGGTGGCAGGGATCGTGATAGGTTACGGCGATACCCAGCGGCTCAAGGTCCAGCTCAGAGATATGCTCGGCCAGGAACTCTGGTACGCTCAGCACCTGGAAGTCCGTCGAATAATTTTTCTTGAGAGTGGTGTAGCAGCCTGCGCAGCCCGTAATGATGGTGCGGGCTCCTGTTAGCTTTATCTGCCTCAGATTCTCGTCCATGAACCTATTTGCATCGAAGCCCGTTCGCAGTAGCGGCGACCCGCAGCATTGCTCAGCCGGAAGCAGTGTCGCTCCAAAACGACTCAGGAGATCGAAGGTCCGTGCAGCGGTTCCAGGATAGCGATACGAGTTCATGCAGCCCACAAAATAGACGTAATCCGCCTTTTCTCTCCAAAGTCTGCGATCCCGGAGCCAGGCCAGCCTATCTCCCTGATCTCCAAAGGTGTTGCCGCATTCGAAGATATTTCTGGATAAAGCTGCCTGCTCTCCAGTCATTATGCCCTGGCAAACTAGCTCTCTTCGGGCAGCCTCGATCAGCTGGGGGAAGTTCACGCCCGCCGGACAGTTATCAGCGCAGATCCCGCAGGTGGTGCAGGTGTTCAGGCTGTCTTGTACCTCTGAGTCTGCCTTGAGGTCGTTGGCCAGGCCCTTCATCACCAGAACACGCCCCCTGGTATTGGCCGATTCCCAGCCCGACGCTTCAAATGCAGGACAGACGGAGCGGCAGGTCCCGCAGCGGACGCATTTGTTGATCTCCTTCTGATCGAGATTCATTTCGGCATTCCTATTATTATGACTTTTTTTCATTATCGGGCTACCGCTCTATCACTTCAGGATCAACCGTTCCCGAAAGATCCATAGCCCTGCTATTTCAGTTCCAAACCCAGCTTTCCTGGGTTCAAGATGCCCAGCGGGTCAAGAGCCTTTTTGATCGACCGCATCACTTGCAGCGTCTCTTCTCCCACCTGCTCTGGCATATATTCTGCCCTGGCCAGTCCTATGCCGTGCTCTGAGCTGACGGTCCCGCCCAATTCCATGGCGGCCTTATGGATTCTGTCTGCAGCGAGGCGCAGTCTCTCCCATTGATCTTCGCTCGTGACATCGATGAAGAGGGCCACATGCAAGTTGCCATCCCCGATGTGGCCGTACTTCATAGCCGGGAGGTCGAGCTTGGCCGTGATCCGGCTTACCTTTTTTATCAGGGCGGGGATCTGCTTCATGGGCACACCAACATCCTCACCAACGTAGACGCGGGTCCTGGTCGGATCAAGCCTGGATATCGCTGCCCCAACTAGCCTTCTGGCCGCCCAGATGGCCTCCATCTCCCGGGGGCTTGAGGCTGCTCTTACACTTTTGGCCAGGGGACTGCAGATCTTTTCGATCTTCAAGGCTGCCTCCGCCGTCGAATTCTTTGTGCCGTCCACCTCGAAGAGAATCACATCGCCGTCGCCCGGCAAAGCCAGATTCGGGTCGCAGCGCCTCAAGACCTGAATCGTGGTCTTATCCAGGATCTCGCAGGCGGAAGGGTTGATGCCTCCCGAGAATATCTTTATGACAGCCTGACCGGCTGTCTTTGCGTCCTCAAAGGAGGCCAGCACAAGCTTCCGGCTCTCTGGAAGGGGTACTATTTTCAGCCCAGCGCGGGTGACGACCCCCAAAGTTCCCTCCGATCCCACGAAGAGCCTGGTGAGGTCATAGCCGGCTGACGACTTGAGCGTCTTCGAGCCGGTGTGAATGACGCGGCCGTCGGCAAGCACCACCTCCAGGTCAAGGGCGTAGTAACGCGTCGTTCCATATTTAACAGAGCGCATGCCGCTGCTGTTGCAAGCGAGCATTCCGCCGATGGTGCACACGGCCGAGCTGCCTGGATCTGGCGGGAAGAAGAATCCGTACGGCTTGAGTGCCTGATTAAGCCTCTCTTGAACAACGCCCGGCTCGACGATGACCTGGAGATCCTCGATGTCGATCTCAATAATTCTGTCCATGCCCGACATGTCCAGGACGATGCCTCCCTGCACGGGCGAAGCACCACCAGCCAGGCCGGTTCCCGCACCCCTGGGAACAACAGGGATCTTGTGCTCGCTACAAAATCTGAGCAGGCGGGAGACGGCTTGGGTATTCTCCGGACGCACCACATAATCCGGGTGCCCTTCCACCTGGGATGCGTCGGAGGCATAGCAGCATATCTCGGCAAGCGAAGCGGATACTCTGCAGCCGACGATTTCCTTGAGATCGTCCAATATATCCTTCATTCATTTCCTTTAAGCGCGTCACTGAATTGTCAAAGCTAATCAAAGCAGCCGCAGGTGGATATAAAGATTGCTCGAAGGGTAAAGATTTCCGAGAGGGCGACATTTTTTGCCATTGCAGGATACGATTTTTTTGGTCACGAGCAAAAAATTCGGCACCGAAAAGGCACCAACTTGCGTTGGAGATGGATAAATCCTCCAAAGATGACAATTATTCGAAAGAGGGCACTGGTACAAGCCAGAGCATATAAAAAGAGGAACACGGAGAAAAGGTAACCCAATGAAACGAGAGAATCCTGATGAAAGGAGTGCGAGATGAAGGCGGTTTTGATCCTGTCCGGCGGCGTGGATTCGACCACTCTGCTCTACGAGATGATCAAGGAAGGCTATGAAGTGCAAGCTCTCACTTTCAACTATGCCCAAAGGCATAAAAAGGAGATAGATTGTGCCCGGAAGATCGCCGTCTTGCTTGGGGTTTCTCATCGCGTCGTCGACCTTTGTTGCCTGGCCAGCCTTTTGGGCGACAGTGCTCTTTTAGGTGGAACGGAAGTGCCCAGTTGCCATTACACCGAAGAAGCGGCCAGACAGACCATAGTTCCCAACCGCAACATGATCATGCTCGCCATCGCCACCGGCTACGCCGAAGCACACGAGATCCCTCAGGTCTTCTATGCCGCTCACAAAAACGACTCCGCCATTTATCCGGATTGCCGGGAAGAGTTCGTGAATGCGATGAAGCCTGCCATCAGGCTCGCCACAGCCTGGCATCCCGTGGAGCTGCGGGCTCCTTTTGTGAATCTCACCAAGGCAGAGATCGTGAAGATCGGGCTGGAGCTGAAGGTGCCCTACGAGCAAACATGGTCCTGCTACAAGGGTGAAGAAACGCCCTGCAGGTCCTGTCCCACCTGCATCGAGCGCGAAGAGGCGTTTGAGCTTAATGGAGCGGTTGATCCTCTGATCAACCATTGATATCTCACATATTTATTAAATACGGTCATCCTGAAAATTGTCGAAAAACAGACATATATTACGAGGTTGCATATCCGTTCATGAGACGGAATTTGTTTCCTTCTTTTGGCCTGGCTGTGATATTAATATTGGCGATATCGACCTCATCTTGTATGGCATCTCAGGCCCAGACAGAACAAGAATATAAAAAAATCAAAGTCATTGATTTCATCAACGGCTTCCAGGGAGATAAGTCGTTCTTTGATTCCGCAGTGCGAGGTATCTCCAGAGCCGAAGCTGATTTTGGCCTGGATGTGAAGACCATTGAAGCGAGCTACGATCCTGCTTTGTGGCAGTCAGCACTGGAATCTGCAGCTTCCCACGAGGATTACGATATCCTGATCGCAGGCACAGAGCAGATATCCCCAATCCTGCAAGCAGTTGCCGCAAAACACCCGGCCAAGAAGTTCATCCTTTACGACGGAGAGGTGAATTACACAGCGTGTGATTGCAGGAATGTGTATTCGATTCGCTACAAGCAGAACGAAGGCTCCTATCTGGCAGGCGAGTATGCCGCTCTGATGAGCAAATCGAAAATCATCGGCGTAATTGGCGGACAGAATGTCTCAATTATCAACGATTTCATTGTCGGATACGAACAGGGTGCAGAAGATACAAAACCGGACATCAAAGTCTTAAAGAGCTATTCTGGAAGCTGGAATGATCCCGCCATGGGCCGAAAGCTCGCCCTCGAAATGTTCCGGCAAGGGGCAGATATAATCTTCCAGGTAGCAGGCAACACGGGAATGGGTGTCTTCCAGGCAGCCCAGGAATCGGGCGGGTATGCCATCGGCGTGGATTCAGATCAGGCACTTCTCCTGGAGGATACCGAGCCAGAACAGGCAAGACTGATTCTCACATCCATGATGAAGAATGTGGACAACAGTCTTTATCGCGCTCTGAAGCTCTACCGGGAGGGCAGGCTGCCTTTCGGTCAGACAGAGTATCTTGGCCTAAAGGAGGGTGGCGTGGGCCTGGCGCGAAACAAATACTATCAGGAGGCCACACCTTCTGAGGTGAAGCTGAAAGTTGACGAGGCGGAAAGGGATATCGTTGAGGGTAAAATCACGGTAAAGGCCGCCAAGCCTTGATCGCTGATTTCAAAAAGCGAAAGTGCGCATCTCACCACCATGCTGCTTAAATTATCTTTTCATAATCAAGCTCTTCTTTGGGAACGGGCGATTTATCCTCATCCGGATAGCCGAAGGCGATCATGGATTCCACTCTCGTGCTTTCCGGCAAATGGAGAACCTCTTTGACATAATCCTCTGCAGACTGATGGTCGCTGTGCATTCTTTCTCTGATCTGAATCCAGCAGGAGCCAAGCCCCAGGCTCTGACCGGTGAGCTGCAGGATTATCGAGGCTATGGAGCAGTCTTCGATCCAGACGTCCGATTCGTCGTTCTTCGCAGAGACGACCACTCCTAAGCGCGCGCCTTTCAGAAAGCTTGACCCGCTAGGTTTGGCTCTGGAGAGCGCTTCCAGCTTCGTTTTGTCTGTGACGAACAGGAATCTCCAGGGGTTGATACCGCGGGATGATGGGGATCGCAGAGCTGCCTCTTTCAGCTGCTCGATGATCCCCGGCTCAATCTCCCTGTCCTTGTACCTTCTGATGCTGCGTCTCTTTCTCAATATGTCGAGCATGATACTCCTTCTTTGATTTACCGTTGATCTAACTTTTATATATTCATGAATCTTCAAAATTTGCCTGGCTCAAATCACCCCGAATAACTTCCAGGACTCTTCGATGTGCATGGCTTTCATGCCCAGCTTGGATGCAGGAATGACATCGTTGTCGAAGTTATCACCGATGCAAAGGACCTCCTGTGGCTCGAGGCCTAGCAGTCTTGCAGCTTCCAGGAATATCCTCGGGTCTGGTTTCTTGTGACCGAAGTCCGAGGAGAAGAGGATGTGCGTGAACTTGTCGCAAAGGCCGAGGTATCGCATTTCCGGCTCGGAGAAGACTCTCTGTCCGTTGGAGACCACGACCTTTGGGTAGCTCTCCAGCTCCTTGAGCAGGCGAATGCTTTGGGGAAATGCCTGGAACCTGCGCAGGGATGCTGCCCGAAAAGCGCGAGACGTCTCGGCACCCAGCCGCGTTTCGTCGATCTCCCAGATGGCATGACTCTTGCATATCTTTCTGAAGACCTGCTCCACCCGGACCTCGGGATACTTCTCCCACCTGCTCCCCAGATCCTCTTCGACCAGCCGCTTATACTCCTTCATAAGTTCATCCGGCCGGATTCTGACGCCCTGATAGATCAGCCAATTGCTGGCGATCTCATAGGTGCTGATGCTGTCCTCATCGGTTCTGATTTCGATCAGGGTGTTGTAAAGATCGAAGATCAGACCCTTGATTCCCACTATTCCTTTATCCTCAAGCTTGACCATCGCTTCGAAGCCTCCCGGAGCTAACGAGCCGCCCTATTCTCTTACAAGGACCGAAGGAATCTGGGGCGGCGATTGAGATGGAGCAGAAACGGACCCGCAGAGCACGAGCGAGCAGAGTCGCCATAGGCTTGCCGGGCCGAATCACTCCTGAATCTGTCTTTTAGGCTTATGAACTAATAAAATAGTGGCATAATTCTGCTGCCGGATAGAAAACGAATGCGCCCGATCCAAGCGTCAAAACGCGCCAACAGCACATGGAATCTGATTCTTTTGAGGGGATGGATCCGCCCGCCGGGAGTAGCCAAAAGAGAGCATGGCCGGGCGGTCTAAAATCATAATAGTATGACTGTCTATGAGTAGCTTGGCCGCGCGGGACGAAAGTAATCGGATAGTTTCAGAATGATCGATACCAGAGACGAACTCAGCCTTGAAGACTGCGTTCGCCTCTGCAAAGACTGTATTACCATTGGCAACCGGAGGTAATATTCATGAGAACTATAGAGATCGAGGTCATTGGCAAGGGGAAAGCCCTGGCAGAGCTGGACGAGCGAAATCCTTGTACAGCAGAGGCTTTCTGGCTGGCCCTGCCCATTGAGGCCAGAGCCAACCTCTGGGGAGAAGAGGTTTACTTCGATGTTCCTCTGGAGCTGGCGGACGAGAACCCGTCGCCTTCGGCGACCGCTGGCGATGTCTGCTACTGGTCGCCCGGCCCGGCGTTCTGCATCTTCTTCGGCAGAACTCAGCCTTACTCGCCAGTGAATCACCTGGGAAAGGTGACGGAAGGGCTGGAGCTGTTCAGGAACGTTGCCGCGGGAGACCGGATAGTTCTGAATAGAAGATGAGCTGAACGTTCGAGGCTGGGAAGCTCTGAGGCGGACCGAGTTAGGATTTGAGCCGATCGATGGAAGGAGCTTGGTTTCGGAGGACCTGAACTGCCAAGGCGAAGCTTCCGCGGGCGGGCTCGCGCGCGAGGGCGGGATTAGCGGCAAACCTGAAGAAGGTTTTTCATGTCCTGGAATTTATTCCAGGCAGACGGGCCCGGAATCCTACAACCTTTAAATAATGGAAGCGGAAATTGCTAAAGGCGCATCATAAGATCGATGGCATTGGCGCGGCTGTGGTCCAGCGGTTATGACATGGGCTTCCCAAGCCCGTAACCCGGGTTCGAATCCCGGCAGCCGCACGTTTTACATTACGTCGTTAAAAGGAAAACCACGCGAAATTCTTTCCAGGCCCTCTCCCCTCCGGACAAAAGCTGTTAAGCAGAGCCAACAAACGTTTTTTTTGTTAAAATGAAGCTGGTGAATCGATCGAACAACAATTCAGTCCGACCAGAAGGGGTTCAACCGATTCAACAGACCCAAGGTGGCGAATCGTAGCAAAGAATGTAGGACTTATTCTCTGTTCGCCCGGAAATTAAGGCCCGCCAAGATCTGTTCGATGAACCAGATCTTGGACCGAGCTATCTTCAAGATGACGACACGGATCTCAATCCCGTTGCTGTTCCTGTTGACGGAGACGCGAGGGGACTGAAGGCGGTACAGCTTCCTGTTGCTGAATTTCCACTAACCGTCATGGAAATGCGATAGAGGCCTATTTTTTCTAATGTGACCAGATCCAGATTCAGTTTATCGTTTGCCACACTGCCGCTGGCGGTCAACGTAATAGTGTTGTTGTCCTCCGAGAGAAATCCTTTTCCGAAAACAGCATCACTGCTTTGGTAGAGGGTCAAGACTGCACTTTGGAAGGTGCTATCGGCGATCTCGATAGACCATTTGCCTGAAACGGACAAAGGTTCAATCTGGTTCTCCGCGGCGTCGTTGGTGGCAGCAGGCTGGACTACAGTCGTTGGATTCTCCGTCTGACTCTCAGTCTGTTCCGCCTGACTTCCAGCCTGTTCCGTCTCAGCTGCTCTTGAAGCTTGAGCTTGTTGAGTTAAAGTTGGACCACGAACATTACCTTCAGAAAGCATCTGATCGACTGACTGATCATAGGGATTGCTCCAATCAATGGAATATGACTCCACAGCGAAGAGCGCAAGCAGAAGCAAAGACGCTACGATCAATATCTCAATTCTCATGATTTCTAAACCTCCAGTTCTATAGCTGCGCCACCTCATTGAATATCTGCTCTGGTGGGCCAGAATTCGAACCGACTGTTCGATGCCATCGCTCTTAAAGATGTGGTACCACTTTTGCAGCTAATGGGGAGGGAGTAAGTAGAAAATTTCCATCAAAAGCATGTTTGAAAAATTATCAACAATATAACCTAACGTATATTTTATTATATTTAATATAGCTATAGTTTTTATTTGTCTGATTTCCAAGACTCGACTCTCCGAAAGGTTGATTGGCTGGAAATCCTCTTTCTATCTTTAACAAGCGGCTGGTAGAATATCGCTCCGCAAATGGAAAACAAAATAGACGTCGAGCGATAAGATTTGAATCCATAATTTGGGAAGAGGGATTTGAGCTTCACTCTCAAAGATGAACGGGTAAAGGCCGTGCTTCTGGCAACGTTGATGAGCCTGGCGGCAATCGTTATCATATTAAAATTTACTAATACCAATATTAGCTGGAATATGGTATCACGGATCGACGGCAGATTCCTGCTTCTCGGGCTCATGCTCCACGTGCTCTCCTGGATCTTTTACGCTATCAGGCTCAAGCTTCTGGCATCCTTTGCCGGGCATAGAATTGGTTTCAGTCTCTCTCTGAAATCCACTCTGGCGTCGAACTTTCTCGCCGCCATCACGCCCTCTTCCGTGGGTGGTGAGCCCTTGCGGATAAAGATCCTCGCGGATGATGGCATGGGCTATGGCAGTGCCGCGGCCGTTGCTGTCGGGGAGCGTTTGCTTGATAGCGTATTCTTCGTCGCGGCTCTGGCCATCTTCCTCATATTCTCCAGCTTCTTCACCGGCTTCGGCCTGAAGGTAGGGGCCGTTTTCCTCGTTCTCCTCGTCCTCCTCCTTACCTTTCTCTGGCAACTTTTCGTTAGGCCGGACAGAATAGCGCGACTTGTGGCCTGGGCCAAGAAGAAGACGGGCAGCAGGCCAATCATCATCCTTTTGGAAAAAGAGATCTGGCTTTTTCGAGAGGCTGGAATAGAGCTGGCCAAGGAAACGCTGCGCCGAACGCCGGTGGTGGTGGTTCTGACCACCTTGATCTGGATGAGCGATTTCCTTGTTCCTTCCGCTCTCCTGGTCGGCATGGGGGCCAAGCCCAGCTTCCTTCCATCCATCATGGCCCAGACCATTCTGGCCATAATCGGTCTTCTGCCTCTGACCCCCGGCGGCAGCGGCGTAGCCGAACTCTCCATGAGCTATCTTTACTCTATATTCGTTGCTCCTGATCTGCTGGGTCCTCTGGTTGCTCTCTGGCGCCTAATCACCTATTTCTCCAACATCGTTGTAGGCGCCGCCTTTGCCGGCGCATCGATAAATTGCATTATGAAAAGCAAGAACCGCTAGCATCCGCATCGGAACGAACGATGCGCTCACAATTTCGACAAAAAAGATTCATCCTGCAGGTCCCTTCGACCTGCAGGTGCCATCATCTTTCCATCCTAGCTCTTGGCCAGGATGTAGCCGATGATTCTGCCGTAGGCGGGCCTTGCTATGGCCACTCCCAGGATCACGCCCAATATTATGATGACCGCAAAGCCGGTGAGCGCTCCGAAGCCCATGTACAGCAAAGGCAGCATGGCCACCGCAGTGGTCGCAGCAGCTCCTAGGATGATGGAGAATGCCCGGGACAGTCGGCTCAGATAGACCTTGCTGGTGGCGGGAGCAAATTTTGCTCCAGCCGCTCCTTCCTTCTCCGCCGCGGCCGCAGCCCTCTCCTTGATGCTTCTCTCCGCCGTTGCAGAGGCCGCCTCTCCGCCGCGTATCAGCTCGTAGGTGATGATGACCAGCTGATCCACGCCCGTGCCTATCACGGTAATGATGCCGGCAAGGCTTGCCAGATCGAGCTGCCAGCCGGCCAGGGCAAAGACGCCGAGCATCATGATCACCTCGGAAAAGGACGTGGTGACCATGGGCAACACGATTCTAGGCTCGCGGTAGCGGTAGAAGATCATGAAAGCCACTGCCAGAAGGGCTATGATCCCAGCAATGACCATCTGTATCTTGAACTGCTTGCCTAAAGCCGCCGACACCTGGCCGGAGCCCACCACCTCGACGTTGACCGGCAGCGCGCCCTCCCGCAGATGGATATACAGCTCCTTGGCCTTCTGAGAGCCTGCATCGCCGGTTCCAACTCTTGCCTCCATGTTTCGCACCGGAGACTTCGCCAGGCTGGCGGCCAGCTCGGGGGCCAGAGGTGCACTGAAGATCTCATCCTTGTCCAGGTACATGGCGATGGGATGAGCATCAGGATTCTTGGTGGCACCGGCATCGATCGCTGACTTCTGGAAGATCTGCGCTCCCTCTTCCGAGAGCACGAAAGGAACGCCCCAGCCACCATTGCGGTCGCCCTGAGGTATATCCACGGACTGTACGGCATCACCGTAGAGCACGTGCACGCTCTGGTTGTCCTCCGTCTGGATGCGAATCTCGAATTTGCCTGGCTCTCCCACTATATCCTGGGCAGTGGCAACATCCATTCCCGCCAGATCGATGAGGACGTATTTGTTGTCAACGACCCGCACCTTTATGTCCTGCAGGCCCAGACGGTTGAGTTTGGAATCCAGAACTTTCTTGGTCTCATCCACCGTATCCGGGGTTAACCCTTCCACGAAAGCATCCTGGCCCAGAGGCACGCTCCCTCCTACCGGAGCCAGGATCGCATTCAAGGATTCTCTGGTCACATTAGTTCTGATTTCATATTGGACAGGCGCGACCCCTACGATCTTGACATCCGCATCCAGACTTTTCTTGAGATAGTTGGTGATCACTGTCTCGGGGGACGCAACTATGGTGATCTTGGTGGTGTTGTCCCTTTCCACCGATTTTGCTCCAGAATATCCCAGGTCGTCTGGAAGTGTAGCTGGAACCGAGCCCGCAACCGTCACCACGTAGCTATCCGCGTGCTTTTCCACTGAGGTGGCATTGAACTGCACCTCAAGAATTTTCTCTGGCGTAACATCGATCTGGGTTACAGCGCCCTGCAATTGAAGCTGCAAGTATGAGCCGCCTTCCAGGTCCAACCCGAACTTAAGACCGAGGAAGCCTATGAAAATTATTGCCAGGACCACAGCTGCAACATACAAAACCACCCTGGGATCCCGGGAGAGGTCATTGAACAGGCTCATTTCCGCTGCCCCCTCACTGCCTTGCGAGGCCGGTTCATGTACCATCTCAGCCCTTGGGCATTGGTGATCCAGGTGTTGAAGATATCTGCAGCCAGGCCGAAGATGAGCACCGTCGAGATGTCTGCTATGATGTCCATCCTGGAGAAGGATGGAATTATGAGATAAAGGAAGTTCGAGACTATAATTAGGGAGAGCACTGCGGCTATGGTTGTTCCAGTCATCATCAAGCCGGTTCCCATCGCCCCAACGATCTTCTCGTCCACTGTACCCTTGCGCTTCAAGACCCTCATGGAGAGCAGAATATCGGTATCAACGGAATAACCAATCAGCATGAGAAGCGCGGCCACGGTGCCCAATGATAGCTGAACTCCCGTTATGTTCATGGATGCTGCCGCCGTCAAGATGTCAGCCAGGGCGCTGATAACAACCAATAAAGAGACGATGGGTTCCCTGAATACCAGGAAGACCACTATGGCCATGAGCAGGAAGGAAAGGGGAATGTATCTGATAGCCTGCGCCTGGAGCTCCTTGCTGTAGATGGGCCCCATATATCTGATCTCCGCATTATTGCTGTACTTCGAGTTGATCAGCTTCGCCAGCTGGGTGTATTCCGAATTGCTCATCGGGCCAAACTGAAGCATATATCTGCTGCCGACGTTCCTTATGTCTGCCAGGGGATAGCCTGCAAACTGTGCGGCCACTGCATCTTCCGATTCGGTAGCAGGCACTGTAACAAGAGTTCCTCCTGTGAACTCAATGCCTAGGTGCATAGGAGAGCCCGTGCTGAGATAAGTTACGCCCAGGCTGATAAGAGCTATTACTATAATAGCTATGGGAATCAGCATTATCTGCCTGGGTGGGTACTTAGAAACGATGTCTTCCAATTCCA
>CAZPUO010000030.1:0-16156 GCA_964589745.1 uncultured Methanotrichaceae archaeon | reverse complement strand
TACAAACTTCCAATGCAGGCGAGCATGCTCGCCAATTCATTGGCGAGTAGTTGACTCGATCGATCTTTAGGGTTAATCGTATTCATGGGGTTTCGGTACGAATCGTATGGACGACTTCTATTGGGCTGATGGGCCGGAGCGACGTATCTGATATTGAGTTTCATCCAAATCTGTTTACGACTACACCCTTTTTCGCAGCTCACCTAATACCACGGTGATCTTCGAGCAGGGTTTGAATGGTCTTTGCCGTCTCTAGCAGATCGGCGCTTTTAAAAACTGTGTGAGGGATATTCTACTGTGGAGCTTAAAGTATTCCCCTCGTTACCCAATAAAAAAGGATAACTTCCTGATTCAGGCCCTTCTCATCCTCTTGACATCCAGCCTGGTCTTGCATCGGGGGCATGCCTTAGGCTTGGTTACCCGTGTTTCCCATCCATAATTGCATTTTGGACATTTCATCTGTTTCATATTAATACAGTTGTAATAAGAGTATTAATAACTTTCCATTGCTATGAATATCCCTACTATTCTCACAAGCGAAAAGCCTATAATTGAATATAAGGGGTAAATACAGAATTTCATGAACGAGATTTTGGAGATCCTTTCTGAAAACGCCAAGGCGACACCTTCCGAGATCGCGGCGCTGCTGGGCAGGCCGGAAGCTGATGTGGCAAGGGAGATCAAGGAGCTCGAGGACTCGGGCGTCATAAGAAAGTACGTCACCCTCATCAACTGGGAGAAGCTCGACCAGAGCTTTGTTTTCGCTGTTTTGGAGCTTAAAGTAGCCCTGCAGCGCAAGACCGGCTATGATGCCGTGGCGGAGAGGATCGCCAGATTCTCGGAGGTGGAGTCGGTGCGGCTGATCTCCGGAGACCACGATCTCTCCGTTACCGTGCGGGGCAAGTCCATGAAGGACATCGCCTACTTCGTGGCGGAGAGGATTGCTCCCCTGGAAGGTGTACAATCGACCTGCACGCACTTCATCCTGAAAAGCTACAAGGAGCACGGCGTCATCCTGACCGACAAGCCCAAGCCCAAGAGACTGGTGGTAACTCCATGAAGCAGAACCTGAAGAATCTGCCCGCATGGAATGCTGATGCCCATTTGAATCGAGTGGTCAGGGCAATGCCCCCCTCAGGGATACGCAAGTTCTTCGACTTGGTGAGTGAGATGGAGGGAGCCATATCTTTGGGGGTTGGCGAACCGGATTTTGTCACGCCGTGGCATGTGCGCGAGGCATGTATCTACTCTCTGGAGTCCGGCAACACCCACTACACCTCCAACAAGGGGATGCCGGAGCTTCGGGAATCCATTTGTGATCAGGTCCGCAGGGAGTTGAAACTGGACTATGACCCCGGTGAGGAGATCCTGATCACTACGGGAGTTAGCGAGGCGGTGGACCTGGCCTTCCGGGCTACCCTCAATCCTGGGGATGAGGCCATAGTGCCCGAGCCCTGCTACGTGGCCTACACGCCGGATGTCGCCCTGGCGGGAGGCGTGCCCAGGACGGCTCCGACCAGCCTTGAGGATGAGTTCCGGGTACAGCCGGAGGCAATCGTTTCTGCCATAACCGACAAAACCAGGGCTGTGCTGCTCAGCTATCCCAACAACCCCACGGGAGCCATCATGACGCACGCCGATCTGGAGGATCTGGCGGATGTGGTGGTAGAGAATGATCTCCTGGTCATCTCCGACGAGGTTTATGCCAAATTGAGCTACTCGGGCAGCCATGCCAGCTTCGCCCAGCTGGAAGGCATGAAAGAAAGAACGCTGATCCTGAATGGCTTAAGCAAGTCGCATGCCATGACCGGCTGGCGCATCGGCTACGCACTGGGAGATCCAGCCCTGGTAGGGGCCATGACCAAGGTGCATCAGTATACCATGCTCTGTGCGCCCACCATGGCGCAGGTGGCGGCGCTGGAGGCCATGGAAAAGGGCGATGAAGAGATGCTGCACATGAGGCACGAGTACGACTTGCGGAGGCGCTTATTTGTATCCGGCTTAAACCGCATCGGCCTTGACTGCTTTGAGCCACGAGGCGCTTTTTACGCCTTCCCGTCTGTCCAGTCATGGGGCCTCTCGTCAGAGGAGTTCGCAGAGAGACTTTTGCGGGAGCAGAAGGTGGCGGTCGTGCCAGGCAACGTCTTTGGGCCAAGCGGAGAGGGTTTCCTGCGCTGTAGCTATGCCACCTCGCGGGAGGAGCTGATCGAGGCCCTGGACAGGATGGAGACCTTCCTCAGTGGACTGTGAAAGATGCTCAAAGCCAATCTCGAAAGCGAGCAGACGGATCGGCTGGTGCGCGGCCTCTCTCGTCTCGGGATCTCGCCCAACGCGTGGACGCTGCTCTCTCTCCTGCCGGCCGTGGCAGGGCTGGTCGAGCTGTCAATGCACCAGCTTGCCGCAGGACTGCTGCTGTTCATTCTCTCCGGCTTCATCGACATGGTGGACGGAGCAGTGGCCCGGGCCACGGGACTGGCTACGGCCAGAGGCGCGTTCATCGACGGAGTGGTGGACAGGTATGTCGAGCTGATGCTTTACCTGGGGCTTTTGTTTTATCTTGGACCTGGGAACTTTTGGGGCCTTCCAAAGGAAGCCTGGTTCATGCTGCTCATCTTCGGGGCACTTATGACCAGCTTCGTGCGCGCCTATGCGGACCATCGGGGGGTAGTGAAGGACCCTGAGGATCAAAAGAGGATGGGCGGGCTACTCGAGAGGGGAGAGAGGCTGCTGCTGCTTTACGCTGGCATGGCTACAGGCCTGGCAAATCCAGAATGGCTGATGGCTGCGGTGGCGATAACCGCAGTGCTGGCGAACGCCACGGCGATGCAAAGGATCATTTTCGCGGTGAGAAGGTAGTGGACCGTGAGCCTTAACACGGCCTTGAGCCTTAACACGGTTTAGTCTTTTGAGATATAGAATGTGATATCGTCTTCCGGAAATGGACTCGCTCTTTTGCTATATGTCTCGAATCTGAGTTCTTCAATATTTTCCAGGATCGCCTTTTTGTCGCGTCAACAGCTGCGCATGAGTTTTTGATCTTTCTGCCATCTGGGATTTGGGATCGATTACTACCAGCAATATCGATAATATCCGTATTACTACGACGATTATTCTCAAGGATTAATGCGCCTGCAGCATATTTAATTAAACTTAAATAGTTTAAAATCCCATTAATTTATTGAGCCTCCGGTGAGCCACCATCCTTCCTCCCTCGAAGGCTCTCGCTCCCTTATTCTTTTTCCGAAGCATCGGTCTCAGGGCAGCCAAAGCCTATTTCTCCTGTGGACACAAGATTATCCTAATGGAGATTCTCTGGCTCAATGAAGAGGAGGTGGTGTCCTTATTGACCATGGACGATGCCATTGCTGCCGTGGAAAAAGCCTTTTCCGAGCATGGTGCAAAGAAGACCCAGATGCCACCCAAGCCCTATCTTTATTTTTCCAGATACGACGGCGACCTACGAACCATGCCAGCCTATCTCGAAGAACTGGATGAGGCGGGGGTGAAGATAGTTAACGTTCACCCAAAGAATCGGGATACAGGTCTGCCCACGGTCATGGCGCTGCTGGTTCTCAACTCTCCAAAAACAGGTGCTCCCGTGTCGATTATGGGAGCCACCCATCTCACCAGCATGCGGACCGGCGCCGCGGGCGCAATTGCCGCCAGGCTCCTTGCCAGGCCAAAATCCCATGTCGTGGGCATGATAGGTGCGGGAATACAGGCACGAACGCAGCTTCTGGGTCTATCCAGGCTGTTCGAAATTGAGCGGGTGATAGTGTCGAACCGAACTGTTGAGAGCGTAAAGGCGTTCGAACGGGATGCCAGGGCTTTCCTGGATTGTGATTACCAGATCACAACCAGCCACAGAGAGGCCTGCGACTGCGACATTCTGGTGACGACCACGCCCGTGCGCTCGCCCGTGGTCATGGAGGCCTGGGTCAAGCCGCGAACGCATATCAACGCCATCGGAGCCGACGCCAAGGGAAAGCAGGAGCTTGAATCCACCTTGACCAAGAAAGCCAAGGTCGTCGTGGATGACATATCCCAGGCAGTGCACTCAGGGGAAGTGAATGTGCCCATCTCCGAAGGGGTGATCAAGCCAGAGGACATTTACGCCCAGATCGGCGAGATCCTGGTGGGCAAAAAGCCGGGCCGGTCCAGCGATCAGGAGATCACCATCTTTGACTCCACTGGCCTTGGCATTCAGGACGTGGCTACCGGCTCATCGGTTTACAGGAAGGCTACAAAGATGGGTTTGGGCACCAAGTTGAAGTTCCTCTAAAGGGTGGTTGAAGGAAGATGTTAGCGCGGACGGCAGTGATTCTCGTTTGGTAATGTTTCGCATTGTCTTAACGCTGCAACATGCATATTTATAAACATTGACGTCACAGGCACGGATATTATACAGATTGCCTGGAGGTCACCCAGATCTTTCAGGACCATCCGACCAAACGAAAATTTCAGATAAGCAGTTCGAACTATTAATGCAACTCCTTTTAATAATTTTTTAATGATTCAAAGATGAGACGAAAAACTGTTTATTTGCCAGGGCATTTTGGGGAAATGAGCTGCAAAAATGTACGAGATAACTATTGTCGAAGAAAAGCCTAAGCTGGTCGCGGGGATGAGGAAAATTGGGCACTACAAAGAGATAGCGAAGATGCTGCCTGATTTGTTCGAGTACACTATGAGCCAGGGCGCCAGAATTGCTGGCCCACCCATGTTCCTCTGGCATGAGAAAAGTGTTGAAGAAGCGCAAATCGACGAGCAAGAGGGCAACGCAGATGTGGAAGTCTGCGTGCCTATTTTGGAAAAGATTCCTGAGACGGACGCGATCAAGTGCTACGAGCTTCCCGGCGGGATGATGGCCAAGGTAATCCACAAGGGGCCGTACGAGGCAAGCGGGCCCGCCTATGAGAAGCTCTTTGCCTGGATCGAAGCAAACGGAAAGCAGCTATCTGGTCCCATAAGAGAGGCCTATCTGAACGATCCGAGAACGGTCGGTCCAGAGGGACACTAACTGTTATATATGCTCCGGTAAGCTAGAATTGTCTGTCGGCCAAACAATTTTTCATCTCCGCATCTCGTTTACAGATTCTCTTGCAAATTTATTTACGTTCAAACCAGAATCTCAAACGTTGATGTTTTCCAGGAAAAGCTTCGATGCCGAGTCGATGACGGAAGAGCTCAAACCCATGTACGAAAGAGCTGACCCGGCCCACGACTTCTCTCACATCATGAGAGTTTACAGGAACGCCCAAATCATCGGAAAGGCAGAAGGCGCCGACATGCAGGTCCTGCTTCTGGCGGCGCTCCTGCACGATGCAGGACCGGAATCGAAGTCCCCTGCAAAATCGGAATCCCAATCCCCAAAGACGGCAGAGGATTTCCTTAAAAAGAAAGGGTTTCCCGAAGACATAAGAAAAAGGGTGCTCTATGCTGTCGAGGTACACCGGTTCTCCAAGGGTGTCGTTCCCGCCACGATGGAGGCCAAGATCCTGCAGGACGCCGATCGACTGGACGCCCTGGGAGCGATCGGCATTGCCAGGGTCTTCCTGACCGGAGGCTTCTTGGGAAGGCCGTTTTACAACCCGTTGGACCCGTTTTGCAGGTCCAGGGAGCCGGACGACGAGAAGTGGAACCTGGATCATTTTTTCAGAAAGCTCTTGAAGCTGGAATCAGGGATGCATACCGACACCGCCAGAAAGCTCGCTGCAAGACGGGCTGATGTGCTGAGAAAATACCTCTCAGAACTCCAAAATGAGATTGGGGAAGAGATACGGGAAGAATAATTGTAAAAGCCTGTGAAATAGCGGTATGCTGCCAATCTTCGCCGGTCCTCTCGCCCTCCAGCAGACAGGCTAGGCGGCGGGGACGCCAAAGCTATCGGCTTTCCAGGTACCGCTCCACCCGATCGAGACCTTCAGCCAGGTTCTCCAAAGAGTTGGCGTAGGAGAACCGGAGATAGCCCTCTCCGTTTCGCCCAAAATCGACTCCAGGCGTCACTCCCACATGCGCCTTCTCCAGGATGTCGAAGGCCAGCCGGTACGAGTCTCCAGAGATGGCTCTGGCATTGGCGAAGACATAAAAGGCTCCAGTCGGCTCCACGGTGATGCCGAAGCCTAAATCCTTCAGGCGCGCTATCATGAACCGTCTACGCTCGTTGTAGACGCGCTTCATCTGGGCCACATCCGCGGCGGTCTCCTGCAGGGCAGCGATGCCCGCTCTCTGGGCCAGCGAGCTGGCACAGATGAAGAAGTTCTGCTGCATCTTCTGAATGGGCCTGATGAACTCTTTTGGAGCGATAAGATAGCCAAGCCGCAGCCCGGTCATGGCATAGAGCTTAGAGAAACCGTTCAGAACGAAGGCGTGGTCCGTGAACTCAAGAATGGAGTTCTCCCGGCCTTCGTAGACCAGGCCGTGATAGATTTCGTCGGAGATTATGTGGGGCGATAGAGTGGCGATGGCCTGCATGGTGCCCTCTGAGAGGAGGTTTCCTGTCGGATTTGCAGGCGAGTTGATGAGAACCGCCCTGGTTCTTTCGGAGATCTTCTCTGCAATCGTCTGAGGACAATACTGAAATCCATCTTTCTCGTAAACCGGCACGACTGCCGGAACTCCTCCTAGAAATTTGATGAAATTGGGATAGCAGGCATATCCCGGATCGGAGATGATAACCTCGTCTCCCTGCGTCAGCAGTGCCGCAAAGATTAGCATCATGGCCGGGGAGGTGCCGGAGGTGACGACAACCTGATCCCGATTCACCGATACGCCATACCTGTCCAGGTAGTGTTCGCAGATGGCCTCCCGCAGAGCCGGATCGCCGAGGCTGTGCGTGTAGTGGGTGAGCCCATCGTCCAGTGCTCTACAGGTCGCTGCCTTGACCGCAGAGGGAATATCGAAATCCGGCTCGCCCACTTCCAAGTGCACGATGTCAATACCCTGGCGCTCCATCTCACGCGCTCGTTCCAGGACCTCCATGACGATGAAGGGAGAGATCTCTTCTGCTCTTTTAGCGATCATTCTGCGTTCAGCTCCAGGCGACATGCATATGACGGCATGCATATTTTTACTGGCTTTGATGCCGATCTCTCGATTTCCACCAAATATCAATATTGCGAGAGGGAGCACCAGCAGTATAGAATTCGCAAATATTTGAGCTATTTCCACAAACTATTTTATTATTGACAATGATGATGGTTTTTCGAAGGAGATTCATGAGGAACGATTATATTTATATTTTTGTAACTTTGATGGCCCTCTGCACATCGGCCATGGCGCAAGATGAGAATCCCTTCGGCTCAGCCAATACAGATTCAAGCTCTTTGAGGGGAGACATATACTATCTGCCAGAGGGAGCCTCAGCTCTTCCGGACTTCACCAGCCTGACTCCGGTGGGCAGCATATACACCAAGGTGCTGGACGTTCCCCAGCGATCGTTCACCAGCGGCTTCCCCGGAGTCACGGACAGGTTCGAGTGGTTCGCCATAAGGTACACTGGAAGCTTTCAGGTGGACAGAGAGGGAGATTATGCCTTCAGACTGGTATCAGACGATGGTTCCCGGCTGTTCATCGACGGGAATAAGGTCATCGACGACGACGGAGTGCATCCGCCCCAGAGTGCCTCTGGCAGTGTTTATCTGAGCAAGGGAACACACCAGATGGAGGTGGACGATTTTCAGGGTCCTAGAGAATACGTAGCATTACAGCTCTTTTGGATTCCCCCGGGCGGCTCAGAGGCGATCAGCAATCCTGAGTATGTGCCCGGACCCTCATCAACCGGCCAATCGTCGCCGGGCGGATCTTCAACAGGAAACGGCCAGGAGGCCACAACGGGCCTTGAAGGCCTGGACCTTACAGGGGTGTGGGACTGCGACGACGGTGGAACCTACTACCTCCGCCAGTCCGGCGATACGCTCTGGTGGTTCGGTGAGCCTTCCTACGAACCGGGCGGCTGGTCCAATGTCGCCACAGGCACCATCAGCGGATATATCATCGACCTGAACTGGTCCGACGTCCCCAAGGGCAGCACCACGAATGGCGGCTATCTAGTCCTGAACATATTGTCCAACGATCGGCTAGAGGCGTCAGAAAAGACAGGAGGATTCGGAGGCTCCGTATGGACGCGCAGATCCAAGAGCATAAGCGGCACTTCGCAAACTGGAACAGGATCTCTCTCTGGTGTGCCGTCGGTCACGGGAACAAGCGGAATCAGCGGATCAGGCTCATCCTCTGCGAATCCCTGGGAAGACCAGAGCACGAGGAGCTTGATCGACGAGTGGCTGCTCCAGCAGGATAGGTGCTTGAAGGAGGTGTACGGATCGGGAGCCTTCATAGACAAATGGGGCAGGGCATGCGGAAACCTGAAGACTGCGACCATTAGCTGCGATCTGACCCCTGATCACCCCATGGATTGGGATAATTATCACTACCTGTGGTACAACAATTGGTGCCCGGAATATTATCCGCACACCGTCAGAGATTACGTGCAGAAAAGACAACGCGGCCAGAGCTTCGAGGACCTGGCGTACTGCAAGAAACAAGGAGAGGCTTGCTATTAAGCGGGAATGAATTCCGTTCAGGGAACTGGGGACGATCCCGGTTTCCGATTATTTTATGAATCTGCCAAAATCAGCGGTAATCATCTCTGGGCGGGCTGAATGTGTCCACCACTACAGAGGGCTCCAGGGCAACTGCGCCGTGCTCCATGCCGGAGGGGGCATAGTAGCTGTCTCCCGCCTCAAGTTCGAAGCTTTGGCCATCGAGAGTTAGGCGAATCTTCCCTGAGGCCACGTAGCCTGCCTGTTCGTGTGGGTGGGAGTGTCCAGGAATCGATACCCCAACATCCAGATCAAATCGGCAAATCATCATCGTATCTCCAGAGACCAGCGTGCGTCGGATGAGACCCGGCAACATCTCAACTGGAAGGGCTTCAGCATTTTCAAGATCATTTTGTGTCTCCATGAAGGGTGTAATTTTTGATCGATCTGTCCGCATAAAATATTTCCTCTAGCGCTATAGCCTAGTCGTTTTAAATATAAACCCAGGTACATCTAATGGCGTCCCATTCGCCACATCTCCCTTGTCGCGCTCGCGTCCGGAGGAACCGCTCAATACCTTAAATCAAACGGAATTTCGGGGCCGGGAAGTTCCGGTAGATCCCAGCCTCACGCCGATGCAGTCCTGCCAATGAAAAGCCACAAGGCAAATTCTCAGGCTCAATGCACCTTGAGCCAATTCCAGCTCAGAAAGATCATATCATTGGCCAGTATTGCCCGTATCCAGGTGCGTAGTAGTTTGGCGTTGGTCCGTAGTAGTTGTAATACGGATAGCCGCTGGGCATGTAAGCCGGATAGGACCCCGGATAAGATCCCGAATAGGGTGCCTCATCCTCGTTTAGGAATCGGTAGGCTTCTGACATCCACATGGCATTCTCATAGTACCCCCGTCCCGGGCAGGTGCCGTTGTAGAATGACCTAAGATTGCAATAGCTTCCATCCGGGAAGTAGCAGTTACCGTTATTAGGACATCCGCCGCGATTTACGCAGTAAACTTCCATAGCATTTCTTGCCACGCATGGACCGGTTCCTCCCAATCCCGTGGCCCAGGCGGGTCCTGCCGTTGTCGCCAGGACTATAGCCAGCAACATCAATATTGCTTCAAATCTCACAATATTCCCCCAGCTGTTCATGGCTTATGGTTTCCGATCTATGAAAGATTTTTGGTTGGGAGCGCACGGTCAGTCAGGTAGGGACTGTATTTTCCAGCTGTTCAGTTACGAATTTTGGCTCGGAAGATCGCAGAGTAGTGAGAGCAAAGGCCAAAAAGCTTGATTTCTTACTTCAATAGTGATCCATCGACCTGAAACGAGTTCCAAGTATATTTTAGTAACTGGATGTGATTTTTGAATTCACTCTTTTATGTAATTTTATATTTACTGAAATATTCACTAATTCGAAAAGGAAAACAAAAGAAACCCCGGGATGTCCGGGGGTTCTGTCATATTTGAAATTAACGCAATTGCCAAATGCTTTTAGGCAGAGGCAGTAGCATTGACCGCTGGGGCAGTCGTGTTGAGCATTTCAGTAGCGTTGGCAGCCGGTACAGTTGCGTTAACCATTTCAGTAGCGCTGGCAGCTGGTGCAGTCACGTTCTCAGATACGGCTGGCACTTCGGCGGGTATCATCTGGTTGGCGAATGCTAGGTCGCCCACGCTTGCGTTGGTGATGGTGACCGTGAGCTTGTTGTCCTCTGGGGCGGTAAGCTTCCAGCCCATCTGCATAACCTCGGAGACTGTGTACTCTCCGGCTGGCAGATCCATAAAGGCGAACTTACCATCCATCGTTGTGTTAGCTTTCGCAATCACTACCCCAGCTGGTTGCTCCAGGTTGACGGTCCAGTTAGCCAGACCAGCCTCATTGCTTTCCATAATGCCGTTGCCCTCTAGGTCATCGAATACCGTGCCGGTAATGCCGAACTTGGGTTGCTCGGCTGGGGTCACGACAGTTTGGTTTGTAACAGCAGTAACATTTGCAGCAGGCGTCTCACTGACTGTAACCGGGGGCACCCCTATCTGTTCCTCTCTGGCGGTCGTTCCCAAGGCTGAAGCCTCTTTCGTGGTCTGGTAGCCCTCTGGTAAGGCGTTACTGACGCCAACCAGTTTCATAGAGTAGGGCACGGCCCTTCCTTCCTGGAACGAGTATGGAACCCTGGATCCCTGCACGGCAGGGGCCTTGACGGAATACTTGCTTGCCACCATTTGCTGGGTAAGATTGTGTGCAGGAACACCTGAACTGATGCTGTAGGGAACCCTCCCTCCGGAAGTTACAGTGTAAGACTGATTTCCAGCAGACTGATCGGTATACCCCAGAGCAGGCGTTAAAACCATAGCTGCTATCATGAGAGCCACCGTGATAGCCAGAACTTTCCTCATATTGAATACCTCCTATTCCTCTAGCGCATTACACTTATGATATAGCTTGAACATCCTCCCTTTTGAGAAGAACTGTCGTGAAGTCTAGTTATTCTTCATATAAATAGACTTTCATGGCTGAATGCTGTTAAACGGAGGCGGCATCGCATTTATATCTTTTGCCTCGCCTCTTATTGGCAAGAGGGCACGGCCCTGCTGCGAATACTTACATCGATATCTCATCTATGTGTCGATGTTTAGTCCTGCAAATTCCCGAATTATGCGTAAAATTGTTATGATTTTTACACGATAATAGGTGTGAACCATCGCAGCTTATACCCGTCTGCAGAGTCAGGCCTTCCCGGCAGCTGGAAAATGTCACGCCCTCCTGCAATGCCCTCTGTTCCACCTCCCGCATCAGCTCTCTCCTCGTATCCATCGGCAGATAGAGACTTCCCGCGATGCGGCCACCTCTCTGAAACAAGGCCTTCAAAGCCTCTCCTTTCTCGGGAAAGGCTCTGCAGATCCTTCTCAGGCTGTCATGGCGAGCCTTGAAAGTTGATGAGGTTATGTGTTGAGCTCCTGCCAGGCAAGCCGCCGATACGAGATCCTTTATTTCGGAATCGTTTATGCCAGGAATGATGGGGTCTATCCGGGCAGACACAGGAATTCCGTTCTCGTTAAGAGTGCGCATGGCATCCAGACGCCTTTCGGGCAATGGAGCTCCAGGCTCTAGCTGCTCTGAAAGACAGTCCTTCAATGTGGTAATGGTAATGGCCACGGTGGCAGCCATGCTGCTGAGCAGATCCACATCCTCAGCCACCAGATTGGATTTCGTAACCAACTGCACCTTTAAACTCCTTTCTTTCAGAATCTCAAGGCACATTCTGCAGCACCTCAGCTCTTTTTCCATGGGAGGATAGGGGTCAGAGCTGTTGGACATAGCCACCAGGGTACCGGGCTTGATCTTCGCCGCTTCTCTTCTTAAGCGTTTCAGCAGATCAGCTTTGGGCCGGCACTCCTGGAAGCGTGGAATATAGGATGAGGCGTAGCAGTAAAGGCATCCATGCGAGCATCCCGTGTAGGGATTAAGGCTCAACTTGGAAGGGCAGGTACAAAGATGGCTCTTCCAGGGATCAAAGGGTCCAAGAATCATATTTCAGATCAGCTCCAGTCTATCCAGCTCGTCCGCTTCTTCCAGGGCGGCGTCAAACCTGATCTCTTCGATCTTCGGCTGAAGAATGCGGTATTCATCCTTGCTCAAAAGTGCTCCAGAGATCCTAAGGGTCAGGACAACCTCGGGCCGCACATTCACCCCTTTCTCATCCTGGTCAAAGGCCAGGCTCCACAGGTGGTCGCTTAAAACCGAAACCTCCCTCTGGCGAAGACGGCCTGATACCCAGCCCACAGGCACCAGGTCCTCTTGGCTTCGCAGGGCCACGCGATACCTCGTCAGAAGCTTCCCTTTCTTAACGTGGCCGAACTCCGCCCTAACCACCAGGGCGGATACGGTCTCCTCCGCCCCGATGATGAAATCCTGGTCACTGCATCTGCCCGGAAGGTAGGGTGCCTCAAGCCCTCTTGCTACTAATCCCCTGCCGCCCGCTCGACGTGTTTGGCGGAGATAATCATTTACCTCATCCTCGTTATTCAGGACTCTCTCTTCTGCAGGAGAAATGCCCTGGAATGGCAAGCTTTTCGGCGCTCCCAGCACTGTCAAAAGCATTCGTCGCCTCTCCTCGTAGTCTAGGCCGGTCAGGTCCTTTCCATCCAGGTAAACCAGGTCATAGGCCAGGAGAGCCGGCGAGATCCTATTTTGTAAAGAGTGGTGTCGGCGGTTGATGTACCAGACCATATCCGTCTGACTGCAGATCCTTTCATCCTGAAAGCCGATGAGGTCGGCGTCCACGATCAGATCACCAGTCAGACCGTCCAGCCTCGGGAGCAGGCCGCCAAGAGATGGTATGATATTCCTGAGCCTGGAGGTGAAGACAAATATCTCCCCCTTTGCTTTATGAACCTGTACCCTAAGGCCTGCATATTTGGGCAGAAAAGCGCCACGAGAAATTGCTTTGCCTGGCCGGATGATCATGGGCTTGATGGGCATCTTTGGCTGAATTATGGTTTCGTCCAGCTCTTGCTGCCGGGCAGCCCGGGCGATCAGTCCCATCTCCGGCATGATGTTGTAGGCCTTTTGAACTTTATTTCGATCGCAATGGAAGGCGGAAGACAGGGCGGATATCATGGCTTGCGATCCGATGCCTGCCAGCATATTGCGCAGGGCGGTACGGGCAATGTATTTTCCCTCTAAGGGAGTGGCCTCCAGAAATAAACCTCTTAAAACGGCATTCTTCCTGTGCTCTGAATCTTTACCGTCCAGGTCAGAGATGTGTCGCAGCCTTTCGTAGACCGATGCAGCCTCAAGTGGCTCTATCGATAGCGGATGCTGGTTTTTTCGCTGCAGCGCTGCCTCTGCCACCAATCCCATCTCCCCCAGCCGCTCTCTCAGGAGGGGAACATCATCCTCGGACACCTCTTTCAGTGCGGCCAGAAGGGCTTCAGGGCCTATGCCCATCTCTCTATCCTCCCAGGGCGGCCAGAGCTCGCCCAAAAGTAGCCGCACGCTGGGACAGAGCATTTCGAGCTCAAGCCCGGTCAGAAAGTTTGCCGTTTTATCGGCTTTCTGGCCCCGCGGGGCCTGGGAAATATCTCGCAGGACATTGGCGATTCCGGAATAGAGCATCTACCTCGCTATCTTTACTTTCTTCAGATCCTCGGCCCTCTTGGCCAGGTTCTCAATCAAGGAGTCCAGCTCTTTCAGAAAAGGACGGGTCAAATCGGTGGTCACTGCCCCTGGAGAGGTGGCTTTGATCAGACCCTCCTGCTCCAGTACCCGTAAGGAATAGCGCACTTTATGGCTCGGTATCTTCGTCTCCTCTGCCAACTTTAAGATGCCAATGGGCTCGTTATCTACCACTTGCTTGAGGATGACCAGGTGCCTTTGTAACATCTCAAGCTCCCCGCTCACCTTCTCGGTCAGAATAAATATCACATCCGCTCGAAGGATAAACAGATATAAATTCGCACAATGCCTTATAATTCCATCGATTGACATGGCACATACTAGCACGGATAACTCCGTCTTGGAAAGGCTCAAGAATATTCTGGAGCTACGTATGTCCAGAGCGCCCGGTACCAGAGCGGAGGCGGACCTCTGCCTGAGCATGAAGCGCTGGGGAGGCCGCCCTCTTCTCATGGTTCTCGACGCCAGCTTCACCTCTGTGGGCCTGGGCTATTTTCGCTCCGTCGTCCCGGCTGTGCAGCGTTTCCAGTCCTCAGGCCTTTGCTGTAGTTTGCGAGATCTGGAAGGGATGAGCATGGAGGTTTTACGCCTATTTTGGAGGAACCGACGCTCCTGGGAGGTCGCTTTAGGTATAGCCTCTCACCTGGTTCATCTGCAGGAGGAACGCGATCTTTCAGAGCGACAGGCTCTGGCCTGGTGGGCGCGCTCCTGCGGGCCCGAGAACTGGAGAGAAGATCCAATCAGCCAGATCAAGGGAGTCGGCATCAATACGTTCCAGTACCTGCGCATGATGGGCGGCGTGGATACTGCCATGCCTGATAAAATAGTGAGAAGTGTTGTGGAGGGAATCCTTAGGGATGCGAGTTGGGAGACGAATGTAGAGGGTGACCTGGCCCTGATCGAGACCGTGAATGAACTCGGCCGGCTCACCGGCTACAGGTCTGCAGATATCTGCTGGATGTGCTGGCTCCTTCAGTAGCGTGCTCGTCGGGAGAGGAAGTCGATACCGTGCCTGGAGGTCACGCGCCTGCCCATCTCCTTTCCCAGGATCTGAGGGGACGACACGCCTGTCACCACCAGCATGGTCCTCAGGGTGTGCTCCAGGTTCGGGTCTATCTGCGCTCCCCAGATTATGCGAGCATCGGGGTTGATCTTCTGGTAAACTTCGTCCACCACCGTCTCAGCGTCGGTGATGGTCATATCGGGACCTCCCACCACGTTCACCAGAGCCGAAGTTGCGCCAGAGACGTCCACGTCGAGAAGAGGGCTTCTCAGAGCTTTCATGACGGAGTCCCGCGCCTTCTCCTCGCCATCCGCCTCTCCCATGCCAATCATGGCTACACCGCCGTTGGTCATGACCGTCCTGACGTCGGCAAAGTCCAGATTTATCAACCCGGGCCGGGTGATAAGTTCGGTGATTCCCTTCACGGATCGCATCAGGACCTCATCGGCTACCTTGAAGGCCGCCTGCAGAGGTAGATTTGGCACAACATCCAGGAGCTTGTCGTTCGGGACCACTATCACGGTATCCGAAACCTCCCTCAGCCTCTTCAAGCCTGCTTCGGCATTCTGCATTCTGATGGTTCCTTCGGCGCTGAAGGGAATAGTCACTATGGATATGGTCAGGGCGCCAGCCTCTCTTGCCGCCTCGGCCACTACAGGCGAGGCTCCCGTGCCTGTGCCGCCACCCAGGCCACAGGTGACGAACACCATGTCCGCGCCATCCACAGCCGCCCTTATCTCGTCGATATCCTCCTGGGCTGCCTCCTCGCCGATAGCTGGCAGGCTTCCGGCTCCCAGACCACGAGTGGTACGCCTGCCTATGAGGAAGCGCCTATCAGCATTGATGTGCAGGAGATGCTGGGCGTCGGTATTGATGGCATAGAGCTCCGCTCCCTGGATGCCACACTCCGCCAGGCGATCAATGGTATTCGAGCCTCCTCCACCGCATCCTACGACTCGGATAACAGTGGTCAGTTCCTCAAGGACCGCCACCAGCTCCTCGTCGCTTTGAATCATACTGGAGGGCTTGATCCTGCTCTCGACCTCAGCTCTGCCTAGGGCGTCGTCGATGATGTACTTCATCTCCATCCCCTCTACTTTTTTTCTGTTTGATTCTAGTAATCTATTAGTATATAGATTTTTGCATAGTGAAAAGCGAAAACTTAGTTAAATATTATATATTGTTTTGGCCTGCCGGACTGAAAAATCACAAATAATTTGATAGCAGAAAATGAATGAAAAAGGTCAATAAGTCTGCGCAGTTACTATGATATCTAAACTATTTTCTACTTTAAAAAGAATTTGAACTGAAAGAAACAAATGCTCTGCCTCAGGCGAGGCAGATTGCAGAATATTATAATTGAATCGGTGTCCTGATATTCAGCTGGCCTTCAAGGATTTGAGCTTCTCGATCTGCCTCATGATCCTCTCAGATTCCT
>CAZPUO010000029.1:0-16800 GCA_964589745.1 uncultured Methanotrichaceae archaeon | reverse complement strand
TTATCAGCAGATCGATATATGGAATTACCGTTCTGAAGTTGAGGTTTGCTTGATAAACTATCCTGGTCTTATTAGCCCCGCCGGTGCAAATATCCAGAATTTGGGAGATTATGCTATCCTTGCTTCGTTTCATCTTATTTACCTTTCTTCAACTCATTTCCTTCCTGTCTCGAGACATTTTTGTTGCTCACTTACGGCTATATTTCTCTAAACCAGCAATATTGTCTTAGGATCGCAAGACCATATAAGTTTATCGCACTAGCGCTGTGCACATTTCTATGATGGAATAATATGATCATTATGTCATCATATCTTAATTGGCGAAGATATCTATTTGCAAATTTTGCTTCTTTTCTCACGCGGAATGTGCTTTGATGCAATTCTCCTTTAATTTGCATCTTTGTCATTTTACTTCGATAGCTCTTGCCTGGTCTAGACGGTCCATCATCGCATATCAGGCAGTAGTCGATGTCGAGTCAGAATGCAGCTATAGTCAAAATGGGTTTTTCATTGCCTTTCTCGGTACAAATTCCGCTCTACTACGACGGGTCTTGGCGTCATCGCATGTAATTTTTTGGATGATCTCAGATCTGCCTCAATGAATGTGGCATTCCGAATCGTTCCGCACTTAATCTGTAACCTCTTTTGTATGGAATAGAATCCTGAATATAAGACTAACGTTGGGTCATCCACCCTTTCACGCTCTTATTGTTGCAAATATCGAGGATCTGACGAATTGGGTCTTCATCGATTAAATTCGCTGTCTACAAAGCATGTCGGACTTTTCTACCTTCTTGTGATCTTCTCTTCTGTCCACATGTAGTAATGGAATCCATAATAATTATTAGATCATATGTTAATATTAGTATATAACAATTTTGATACCAGAATAACTGTAAGTTAATAAAATCCTCAATTTCTATCATGAATAAGAATAAATTTTAGGGATGAGCTCATTTCAAAATTAACTTTGGCTACCTAGACTCAGCAATTTTTGAAATCCAAATGAGAATCAGCTAGGAAATATAGATCGTATGGATATAGCCTAAACTAAGTTGCTTGGGAGTTTTGAAATGAGTTCGATTATATCTAATTGTGGGTATCACACTCTTTAAGAAATTAAAATGTCACATCCTCAATCATATTTCAGATAGTTCGCTATAGATTTGCTTAAAGTTGTCTAACATATTTAATCCCCTTTCTGTCGTTTCATATAATACGGTCTGCCCTTGTTTGATTTTTATTAGATCGTTTTTTATCAGTAAATCTATGTACGGATTAACTGTTCGAAAGTTTAGATTTGCCTGATATACAATCCGAGTCTTGCTTGCGCCATTCGTACAAATATCTAGTATTTGAGAAATAATCACGTGCCTACTTCTTTTCATATTATCACCAGGGTATTCGGGCGTACGATCCTCTAGACAGCATCAACGCTCCCGTTCTTGCTTTCAGCAACGATGATAAGGTGGATCTGACAATAAAAATTTAACGTATTTTTACTACGGACTCATGCTACAGCTCTATAAATAATTAATTTTATGAAACAAATGACAAAAAAATAACATATCTAATTTAGTGTACATAATCTCAAATGTGGAACGCCCACATGGATCGAAAATTTTTTTGCCCCCAATAGTTTCATAATAAATTTTTCGAATGTCAGTGTCATACGCTTGTTTGGTTAGCCATTGCCAGTTGTTTTTTGATTGGAGATAATAATCGCGATGAAAAATTCGGATAGTGAAGGCTTACTACAATTCTTGGAATAGCCTCCAATGTAGTACAGCTAAATCCAGGAAAATCCAATATTTATAATGATATTAATATACTAATAATTTGCATGTCAACAGTAATGTACTAAAGGTATAGAAGCTTTTTAAAGCTTGAAGGAAAGAGGAAGGATTGGTGTGGCAAAGTATAGACCTGCAATCAAGATTGTCCTCAAACTTCTTGAATGCATATCCAAAAGCCAGGCCGGAGGCAGGGCCTTAAAAACACATGTGATTCAGTGTGCTGATCTGAAAACAACCTCTGCTGAGAAATATATAAAAATGTTAAAAGATGCTGGGTACATCAAGGAAAAAAGGGATTACTGGGGTGAGTGGGAAGTCGTAGTATATGAGATGACTACGCTGGGACAAGAGAGATGCAATTGGTTCAGGAAGATAAATGACGAGCTCTTTGTATCGAGTAAAGGGATAAATGAGTGAGATATGTCGAAGATGACCTTAACCGACTCTGTATATCAGGTAATTGAGCAGGCAGAGCAGAGAAAAAGGCGCCTAATGTTTATCGTAATTAGTTGTCTTTTAATATCGCTTCCAGGGTTGGTAGTTAACGCCTTTCTGATCATAGCAAGTTCGCATCAGAAAAGCGGGATATCTGACGTTAATGTGTACTTATTGTGGGCTTTGATGGCTATCTTTGCCATTTTGATGGTAATTGGACTAAATAGGCTTATCTTGCTAAGGAATTTGGAGCATAAGTTCGATAGGCTTGAATTGCTGGAAGAAACGATCTACAATGAAGTTTTGAAATCAAACCTACCTCAAATTGAATCTTTCTCCAAATCATCATGAAAATGCTGCTGGGGTGTATCGAGCCCATGAAACAAACAAAAGCATCCGAACCTTTCATGTCTCATGGCGATTTTCCTAAAACCCGAGTTTGCCGATTGCGTAAGCTCTTGAGCTGAGGTGCGGGTTCTGTTCCAAACCCCTTCTTTCGGCCACTACTTGAGCCCGAGTCAAACGGTTGATATGAACATAACGTCGAAGCGCACAGTTTGCCAGCGACATCAAAGTGATTAGAACGTAGAAAAAAATTCCGATAATTGTCTTTGATCATTGCTCGCTTGCTACCAACGATCGGCTCTGGTGGAATATGCGAGATGATAAACGCCCGTTGCTCGTCACTCAAATTCAGCAAATTTCATCGCTACCCATTTAAGCACTAATAATCAGAAGGAATTTATATGGTTTTTAGATGAGTTCAATGAAAATCCGTAACAGGAAGCTTGCGGTAAGCTTTTGGAATTGAACTCAATTTGCTTACAATAGATTGGTTAAGTTAAAATATCATATTATTACTACAAGTATTCCTATAAACCACAAATTGCATCAACTATTCATGTATAAAGTATAAAAATGCTGCCCAAAAATCATGGGATGTCAGGAAACTTCAGCGCAATGAAAGTTAATATACTTGACAAAACAATTGCATATCAAAAGTAATGTACAAAAGGTATAGAAGCTTTTTAAGAATTGAACGAATGGAGAACATACGGGTGTGATGAAATACAGGCCTGCTATCAAGATAATTCTCAAGATTCTTGAGTGCATATCCAAAAGCCAAACAAAGGGACGTGTCTTAAAGACTCATCTAATACAGTGCGCTAATTTAAAAACAACTTCAGCTGAAAAATATATAAAAATGATGAAGGATGCGGGGTATATCGTAGAAAAAAGGGAGGGATGGGGTGAGAGAGAGGTTATAACCTACGAGCTCACTTTATTAGGGAGAGATAGATATAATTGGTTTAAAACAATAAATGATGAACTCTTTGTATCGAACGAGTGATAAGCGGGTGCGCTTTGTGGAAAATGTGACCTTAACACGGCGAGGGGCAGCTGCTCAGTTCTGCTCACTCATTTTCTTTGGTCCAACATCGTATAAGTTTTCCTTGAAATAATCGTTATTTGCAGCTCAAATGATAAAAATTTAAAACTTTTTGTTCCGGGTATCGAATAGCAGCAAAATATGTGCCTCAATCACTATCACGTGTTTAATTTATGAAAACTTCTGCAAAATGGCATCTTTGAAATGCTGAGGAGCAAGGACTGTATTGCTGAGGAAATAATACTGTGCAAGCGGATAGTCATCATGTGTTAAATGAGCTGTTGCCCTGTCTGGAGGTAATGATATTATTGGTTCAAGAGGATCGATGGGAATTTTTGGACTGTTTATTCTGAACGAATATGCGGACTTCGGTGACGGACTAGCGATCCGAGTCCTAAATCCTTTCTTTAGTTTAGATGTTTGGGGAAGATAGATCCATAAGGAGGCAAGTAAAATCCTGATAGATCTATCATCTTAACATTAGGTAAGCCGCAATTGATATACTTTACGGAACAATCTACATGCTCAAATGTCATGTACCAAAAGTATTTCAACTTCTTGTTCAGATGCGATCTTTTAAATGATATAAACAGAATTTCTATCGGTTTGTCGGAGGCGTTAGCTTACTAGTTGCAGCATAACCATTTTTTGTTATCTGCGGATTCATCGGTTCCTTTATTTCAGAGATTACGTTCGAATCGATGATTCGCCGTTTTCGTTCTTATTGTCTTCGAGGATCTGACGGGGAAGCCAAATCGATTAAATCCGCTATCTGCAATAGCTGCCCTGATTTTTCCTATTCTCTTGTGGATCATCCAAAAGCTATATGTATTAAAAAGATGGTTTTAGTGATTAGCGAGGGATTAATAATACACCAAAATAATATCGTTTATCTTATAATGATTCTTTCTATTTTCTCGCAAGCTGAAGGAAAGGTAGGTTACGACATACATGTTTTAGTAAACAATGAAACTATGAGTACTCACTGGGGTAGAAGTCATTGGACTAGTCCTCTAAGCTTTAATTCAGATGAAAAATGCAAAGGGGATGGAAACTCATCAAAATATATAAAAATCGATGGATTTTCTGGTATTAATTTTAGGGAAACAACCCATACGAAAAAAGGCCGACTTCTCGAACAAAAGCAAGTATCTCTTGTGAGTTTTTTGAATTGGATTTACATCGATGAGGTTGTGAGCGACAAATCAGAGCGATACCACGTTAAGATAAATGAAAGCACACCTACTAGTTTATTATATTTAGAAGATACTACATATCGGGGGGATGGAATTTTTAAAAAGCAATCCTTTACAAATAGCGCTGATGAAATAACTACGGATTATAATGCCAAAAAATTTTCCAAATCGTCTGTCTTTTTGGGCGTGTATCGAAATGCGATCGTGACTGCGGACCTTACCCCTTCTAGTCTCAATGAATTTTTAGGCGAAAATTATTCTACGCAGTACAAGATGACATCGGATTCCGATTTATATTCTGCATTCAGGTTTAAATCGTCTGATGAACTCATCGACGAAAATTATATCGGTTCAGTTAAAATAACCAATAGTATCTCAAAAGTACATACATTTGATAGGTCTGACGAAGAATATTATGTTGATGAGTGGCTAGCATGTTGCCCAAAGGGATACGATTATCCGGATGTGCCTTTACAGCCAGGATTGTCCAATTTAAACCTATCGACTTTTGGTGATCAAAATCAAATTATAAAATGAAATAGAGGTGTTAGCATGAAAAGAGCTGTCTTAGCCATAATGGCGCTGACTCTAATCAGCGCTATCGGAATGATGAATGCAACGGGAACGTTGAGCATCGATAAGGCATTATCCCAGAAGGATTTGAGTGAACCAAGGTTGAAGATAATGCAGATAGGCAAATCAACAGATGCGACCAGTGAAGCAAATTTAACATTGAAGGGGTGGAATAATTTTATAGAGAATCTTAACTACTCATCCGATGTCCTCAACGAAACTATTAATGGCAATACGACATTTGGAGAAGCAATGAACTCATTTACCTCGCTTTTTGTGTTAAATTCCCAAGCTTTAGCCGATCTTGAAAAGGTAAAACCAGATGAGAAATACGCTGATTTCCAGAACTATACCATTAATGCGATGACGTACTTCAACGGCTACCTTGAGAATATGGCTAAATTCTTTGAAACAAAAGATGGGAATTATGTTTTAGCAGCGAGAAATTTGTTCAATGAGAGCCAGGCAAGTTATGCAGAAGCTAAAAAAGAAGCCGAATTCATATTCTGAGATTTATTTTATTTTTTAGTGCGATATTGCGGTTATTTATTCTATTATTTTTCGCGTTTACTCCTATGTTTCTTGGCCAAACCAAAATTAGGTTGTGCACCCGTTCCTGTCCTCCCTGATACCTGGATGAGCTCTTTGAGGCTCGAACGCTTGAGCAAATTAATGCCCGAGTCCAAAGCAGAGCAATTTTGGAATTGCTCCAATAAAGAATTGAAAAATCGTTTGATCGGAGAATGATATTCGGTACGCAACCCTTATCCATATAGTAAGGTCATTCTAATTGGTCATTATACCATTGCTAGCTATTTCCGAGAGGCTTAGGTGAAAATTGAGTTCTCTGATCTCGCTTTCAAAGCGCATCGGTTCTACACTATGAAACGCTAGAGAATCATCTTTGCAATCTCTACAGTGAGAATATCAAAACAAATTGCAGAATAACCCGTCAACAGGTTGTTATTATTAACGGAAAAGCGTCGGCAAAATCTAAGGTTTTTCACGCCTGAATCCACAGATATATCGATTTGACGGGAATGAATCAATTTACTCTAAATAATATTTCCCCCCTGTCAGATCCTTAAGCACAGGCTCTTGGGAGAGGAGGTGGCCTTTAGACCATAGTACTGTTTCCTCATAGGCCTTATGGAAGCATTTCTGCAAAAGTATCCTGTCACTCTTCTGTCTTTCCTCCTTTATGGCTTTACATAAATTGAGAGTAAATACACTCAAGGATCCAATCCATTCCTCATTGCTGGGCTCATTTTCTCTTGAGGAGGCTAATAAAAGCTGGTTAGTTCCTATAGCATCGCCCAATCCCTCCCCATTACAGGCATCTATTATTACCGCTAGGTTCCTGATATCTCGTATGTATTTCGCCAATTCGTATTTGCTTATATATGATGATGGGTTCCCATTAGCATCCTGAGGAATTAGATAGAAGACGCCCTTTTGATCTATTTCAGCGTGGCCCGAGAAATAGAATATTATATTTCCCCTATTTTTCAGATGACTTAATTTTGCCAGGGCGTCATCGAGTATATTCTCCTTGGTGGGCTTCTCCTTCGCATCATCGGAGAGCAAAAAAACTTTGTATCCTAAAGAGCTGAGAAGGTCTTTTATGGCCTCTGCATCATTAACACAGGTGTGTAGACTCATGCGATCGGTATAATTATCGATGCCTACTATGATGGCATAGTTCTGGTAAATATTCTTTTTCTTGTCTGTAAATGAAAAGTCTTTTAAAATTGGAATTTTTTCAAGATTTTGATCGCTTTGAACCATCGCCTTAAGGTTCTTTGCTACAGTAATATTATTCAACGCTTCACCTTCCGATACATCGAAATTCTCTACCATGGTATTTATAAAGCCGGCTTGTAGTGGATAATTACCGAATGAATCGCTAATTCTGAATCTATTCTCCTTTTCGATAGCAGGAAATTCCGAGGCCAGTTCTTCGATTTGCTCATTATTCGAACCAATATTGGAATGATTTTGGTTGGGATTTTGGTTGGTGTAATTCATCCTTTTGATTTGATCTATAATTGAAGTATAATTTGCGAGTTTATCATAGTTGGAATATCTTCGGTGTTGGTAGTCGTTGACCTCGGGCTCTTGATGCCCTATGAGCTTCTCATTTTCTGGTGCTTTGATGTATTGTTGGTAAAAGGAATCAATATATATTTGATTTTGGTTTTCATGAGAGTTTTTTGCATTTGGCCATCCCATATTTCTATTATTTTCATAAAAATATGCCAAATTTGAGTTATCATGAATTTCATTGCTCAAATCTTTAAATTGAATTTCAGATATACTATTTTCATCATTATTGGCAAGCCTTGATAAATATTGGTCATTTATTAGCGAATATTGTTCTCGTCTATCTGGTAAACTTTTTCTCAATAAGAAATTTAAATCGAAATTATCTGAGTAGTTTCGAGCACCGGAGTTCTTCTGTTTCGATTCAGATATCAGATCTTCCCAATTGGCATCGAATTGCTCTGGAACCAGGATGCTGAATTCCCTGGCTATGTTGGCTCCCGCTAAGACCTCCAAGAAATCGGCAGTCTTTGAATTTGTACTATTGGTGCTAGCTGCCGATAGCATCACAGAGCAGTAAAGCGCCAATGCTAAGAGATACTTTATCTTCATTTCATCCCATGGAATTCAGGCCTATTTTATTTTTGACTTGACTCTATATTAAAAATTGCCTACTTTTCGTACGTACTTTTAATTAAGTAATGGAACCCTTAGCTTAAATTCCAACATGATCTCAGATAATTGAGTTCCTATTCTTTTTAATAAATTGAAGACGTAAGATGGTCTGATCTCGAAAGGAGAATCAATCCTCCTGATGAGGTCGGGGAAGAAAGAAAAACGGAGGCAAGAAAGTATGTGGAAATATCTATTGGCATTAGTAGTCCTCATGACTTTTGGAGGACTGGCAGTAGCAGAAGTGGACTATTGTGTAGACTGCTATGCGAACTCAGTCGTTCAGACCGACGACCAGACTCTCAGCACCGTTTCGCTGGCAAATGATGAAGATGATAATGCAGCTGTCGGAAATGAAGCGCTCAGTGCAGGCATCATAGTGACTAAGAAATTGACACAACCAGCAGATGATGCTACGTTCATCCAGGCGTCCTTTGGCAGGATTGATCAGAGGATAGATCAAGATCTTTCTGCAATAACCGGTGCCAAGGGCGTCAGCGAGAACAAAGCTATTCAGGCTGCATGGGTCCAGGGCCAGGGCAGAAAAGAAGTAGAGACCCCAGAAGATGAAGACTGCACAGATCCAACTGTAATGAAAGAGGGCGCTCTGGTAATGCAGAAGACCACTCAGGACATGAACACCGTAACCAGCTATGATTGCCAGGACGATGCCAGGGTCTTCAACGCCGATAACAAGCTGGCCATGATTGTCGATGACCTCCAGCAAGTTATTGATATCTCTGCCAGTGCAACATCCGATACAAGCGATGGCGCTTCTTCTGATGGCACCATAACCAACAATGTGGACATTGACGTCGGGGATGAAATTGTATAGAGAGTTTCAAGGACTCTAAACAAGAAAGATAAATAAAGATTAAGGCGCGGATCTAAACCGCGTCTTAGTCTTAATTTTACTATTTAAGATATCTCACGTTCAGATATTATTGCAAAGGAGGCAAAGAAGTTGTGTGGCGGGTCCTTGGAGCGTTGGTGTTTTTGTTTGCGTTTGCAGTAGCAGAACCAGCCTGTGCACAAAACAGCTGTGATGGTTGCTGGGCAAATGGCATTCATCAGCAATATACATCGACAATTACTGATGTAGCGTTGGCAGCTGATACTGGCAATAGTGTGGTTGTTGGGAATGAAGGGGTCATGTCGGGCATTATCGTGGTTCCAGGTGCCACCGCAATGAGTATAGAAACAACCCCCTCTGAGGTCTTTGTGAATGCGCCTTTCGGCAGAATTGACCAAATTATATCCCAAACACTGTCAAACATAGGCAGCGAGGAAAGCGGCGCCAGGGGCATCACTATGAATAAAGCTCTTCAAGCCTCATGGATCCAAAACCAAGGTACGCAGGAAAACGATCCTGAATCAACAAGCCCAGGAAGTCCCGTTTGGAAAAAAGAGAGTGCCTGCACTCTCCAGGAGACGAGTCAGAGCATAGCTGCCATAACTGATTACGGCCTTCAAAATAATGCAAAAATCTTCAATGCCGACAAAAAGCTAGCCATGATAGTCGATGATATTAATGCTGCTATTGATATAACTAAATTAGCAAGCTCTTCTTCATAATATGGCTCAAAGGAAATAGTCATAATCAAAAATAGCCAAGAGGGGTATCGTGAGTGCTTTGCCGTAAAAAATGGTATAGAGGTGTCATCATGCCAGATATAAGACCTGCCTTACCAAAGGCTTTCATCAAGTTCTTGACGGCTGCTCTCATACTTTCCTCATTGGTGGGTGCAGGGTCGTGTATTCCTGATATAAATAGCGTTAGCACGGATAAGTCTATAGATCTATCCAGTATGGAGTCAAATTGGGGTAAATTGGAATCAGTTTCATCGTTCGATAAACACGACGTCATCTCATATGGTGATGGCACAATGGGTTTAGCTGGCGACTTCATCACCCAATTGACGCGTGGAGAGGATGGGTCGATAGAAAAATCGAGCAAAACCGGCATGTTTTCTTTTGGTTCCAAATTGATGGAGATAAATGATATTTCAAGCTTTACTGCGAAAGATGACCAAGGGCACGAATACACCACTGGATTGGAAAAATCAGTTACACTTACGAATTTTGATGACCCCTTTATTTTAATAAAAGGCGATCTAGTCAAAATATCCGACGTCGGCTCTGGTGTGGGTTCCTCCAGCTCAGAGAAATATATTTTTGTACCTGACACCGTCTCTTCAGATACCATTAATTTATTAAACGAAGCCTTTGATTCAAGTGATACTCAAGTAAAAACCTTTAAATATGATGATGATTTGACAAAACTATTCAAAGAAGCGAATATCGATTTGAGTTTATATTTCGGTCAAACCTCGTGGGATCAGTTATTTGGGGCATTTAAGAATAAGGAAATCTGGAATATCTTCTTGGAGGGAGCCAAGCAACAGCAAGATCAAAAAGAGGCTGAGAGAGATATCAATACGTTCTTTATTGATTCAAAGGGCGGCGTTACCTGTAAATGGGGCTATGAAAATGGAGTAAAACTATAGCTGTTATGAGACTAGTCATTTTATGGATATTTCTCATGCTTGTCGCGAGCTTAGCATTTGGCGTTGAGGCAGTTGAGATGGCATCTTCAAGCGGCAAGATCGGAGTAGATTCTGCTTTATCGCATACCGATAAAGGAACCATGAATTTATCTGCCAATAGAGCTATGTCTATATCAATGGGACCCCCAAGGAGTAACACTATCGCTATTTTAGGAAAAATAGCTTTGCCTTATGCTGCAAACAACCTGACGAAACTGTCCCAGGAAGTGCCAACTCCTGAAATTATCGGAGCCGAGGGATTGGCGAAGCTTTATAGTGAAATTGGCTCGAAATTTGGAATCGGCAGGATGCCCATCAAGTTCTTTAAATATGAATCACAGATACCTCGATCATATGTGGAGATGATCCCACTTCCTGGTAAAGAAAATCTCAATTTTTTTAGCCAGAATTATTTAGAAAAAGAGCCTCAAGGGTTGCCTGCAGAAAAGATTATAACTGGCCGCGAAGATCTAAATAATGGAGTCGTTGTGATATGGCATTTCTAGAATATGAATTGCCAATGCAATGTAGAGGAATCGGAAATCTTATTCTAGTCCTTTTATTGACCTTGCCTGTAGCATCTTCCGATGTAACCATCTGGCATGGCTACTATGCCACCGGCAGTGAGTGTCACGAGCAAGTATTTTTACATAATATGGATTATACAAACTCGGCAACCATTTCTGATGACGATTTTTATGCAGATTCGCAGGCTTATACGGCGGAGCAATCTGCAATTGGCAAATTTATCGACAGTATCTATTTGAATTCAATGGGAAACCCTCAGGGAGCCAGCCTGGAAGTGAATGCCAAGGATGCAGCATATTCTAGAACCTTGAGTGGCTATCCGTATGCAGGCTTATCCTATTCTATGGGGTCTGGTACCTCAAATGCCCATTTGTTCACTCCGACATCCACATTCAACGAAAAAATAACCTCGGTCAATAACAGATACGCAGCAGATTTGGGGGCATACAAATCTCAATCTTATTCTTCAGGGCAAGGTACATCTACAGTGGACGCTCCGAGCAGCTTTGACATCGACATATCCACGACCTTTGCTGGCAAGAATTGCAAAATCGAGTCTTTTTTGAAGAGTTACGGTACGGGTTCGGCTGCTATCCCAGTGAGCTACGAGTGGACCGATTACTCAACCTCTAAAAGAGAATATTCATTGGCTGGAATAGATATATTCGCTCTTCAAGGCAATAGGGATGTGGATCTAGGGATTAAGGGATCCAGCTCTTTCTTGTCCAACAAATTTTCCCCGGCATCGTATGAGCATGGAACACCCGATCACCTTGATCCCATCGGAAGCGGATCTCGGGAATCTAGAGACGATTACATGCAATATAGAATATCGTGAGCTTGTGCCATGCGAGCACTATGAGATAAAATAGTTAATTTATATTTTATTTTGGCATACATCGTTATTGTGATACACGCAATGAGCGAAGTTTTCTGTGGAGCAACACGATATCGTGTATGAGACCCTCCAAGCTAGCTTTAATATCGATTATCGATGAATGCAGCCTTTCTAGGAAATATATCAAATCTAACATCCCGAGTTCCTTTACTTGTCTTGAGCGCAATCTGCATTTCTGAAAAGTGGCTCCCACTATTAATTAATCATGCCACTTTTAATATTCACGAGGTAATCCTCTACTTCCCCATCGGGGGCCATGCCCTCACAGGAGAGACCTAGCGCACTGCTGAAGCGGAAACGGGAAAAGGTTTTGCCTGTCTTTGCTTGTGTAGGTACTAGAAAGTTTAGACTGTTAGATCCTGTGATTAGAGGCGCGTCGGAAATGATTTTTTCGCCCGCATCACTCCAATCACCATCGCAGTTGAAATCTATCCAGGCGCTCAGGAAACCAGGCTGTGAAGCAACTACTTCAACAAGAGCTTGATTTTCTGGAATTAATGCTGTCTTAAAAATAACTCCATCCTCATCGTCAATTCCATTTTTATCATCGCCACTCGCGGTCTGATCTGGTTGGCCGTCTAATTCACTATCGACGCATCTTCCCAGATACATTTCCGGTTTTATTGTGTGCCTGGCGCCATTGTCTTTAAGATATGTGGGATACTGTTCCGGAGCATCTCCAAAGTCCAGAGGGCCTTCATTTATCAAATCATCCAGGTACTTTGTAACTACGAAACCAGTAATTATTTCCTGTTTATCCGCTTTTGGATTTTTTTGTTTCTTATCATCCGGTTCATCTGGGATATATATCGCAAATTCGCATGCGCCATCACGATCCATGCTCTCTTCTAGGTACTTCACTGCATCCTTCACGCCCAAGTGAACATTACCCTGAAATATCACCTTGCCTCCCTGATTAATAACTGCAAGACTTTCGATATTTTGCGGAAATCCTTCTTCTCGGGATTGTTCATTGTATTGAACCGCAAAGCTATTGTCACCGAGGACAATTACATGCTCTTTTGCGATCAGCGCGAAATTAGCAGTCAGTTCTCCACTCACGGCCTGGCTGCTGCTCTGCAAAACCGAATTTCCTGCGATAACCGTTGGCAGAATAAACCAGAGAATGATTAGCACAGACTTCATATTCATGCGCGATTATTACTCCTGCGAGCACACAACAGACGTTACAAAGTGGCTTACCTTTGTAGTGTATAAATTGCGAGGAAACAATCTTATGTAAGCATATTTCTTAATGAAAGTGCTTTTTTATACTTAGAAATATTATTTCGATTAATCATCAGGTGTTGCCAAATACGCTCTAAAAAACTGGGAGGTGCTGAACCCTAAAACAAACAGTCTTTATCTTGCATATACGTATATTCTTTCTATGCGGGTAATTTCAGCAGAAGAGATGAAGGCTCTTGATGTCAATTGCAGATATTACGGGCTACTTCCTTTACAGCTGATGGAGAATGCAGGAGCTGCCCTGGCTCGGGAGGTCCGGGCCAAAATTAAAGGAAAGCGCATCGTTATAGTGGCCGGCCGCGGAAATAACGGCGGAGATGCTTTCGTGGCTGCAAGACACCTTGCCGACTTTGAGGTGATTACTTATCTACTCGGCAGATCTAAAGATCTCTCTACAGAGGAGGCCAAGCAAAACTGGCAGATCCTGGAAGCGCTGGGTTTTGATCTGATCGAGGTGGCCGATCCCAAAGGTATGAAACTCCAGGATTTTGATCTAATTTTAGATGCCATCTTTGGAACAGGTGTGAAAGGAGTCATAAGGGGCCTGGAGGCTGCAGCCATTGACGCCATCAACTCCGCAGGGAAGCCAATTATCTCCGTAGATGTTCCGAGCGGGCTTGGAACCAATAAGGTTGTTAAACCCGATTTAGTCGTGACTTTTCACCGACCCAAGCCCGGCTTGACAGGCGGGGTCGTGGTAGCGGACATAGGCATTCCTCAGGCCGCAGAGTTCTTCGTGGGACCAGGAGATCTTCGGCTAGTTGGGAAGAGAACGCCGGAGAGCCACAAAGGCGATAGCGGCCGGATCTTGGTGATCGGCGGTGGGCCTTACACTGGAGCCCCTGCTCTCACGGCCATGGCGGCGCTACGGGCCGGAGCGGATGTGGTAACAGTGGCCACGCCCGAAAGCGCATCTTCCATTATCGCAAGTTTCTCGCCCAATCTGATAGTCAAGGGGCTGTCCGGAGATCATCTGCGCACCGAGGACTTGAGCATTCTGGAAGATCAGATAGCTAGGCACGATGTGGTGGTCATGGGCATGGGCCTGGGAAGAGATCCTGAGACACAAGAAACTCTGGCAAAGATAATTCCGCTTTGCAAGAAGACGGTCATAGACGCTGACGCTCTTATGCCCGATCTTCCCCTGAAAGGAATAGTTACTCCCCATGTCGGCGAGTTCAAGAGGATAAGTGGGATAGCTCTCTCTGGAGCCGGTTATCGGGAGCGAATTGATCCACTGAAAGATTATGCCCATGAGAAGGGGTTAGTTGTACTGCTTAAGGGCAAGGTTGGTTTGGTCTCGAACCTTATCACAGACGGAGAGATTGTCAGAGCCAACACCAATGGAAATCCAGGCATGACCGTGGGCGGTACCGGGGACGTTCTGGCCGGTGTGACCGCTGCTTTCTATGCCCGCACCTCGGCTATGCGGGCCGCTACGGCTGCGGCCTTCGTGAACGGCAGGGCAGGAGATCTGGTCCACGTGGAAAAGGACTTCGGGATGGTAGCGACGGACATCATCGAGAAGATCCCTGAGGCTATGAGGCTTTGATGGAAGACGAGAAGCTGGCCGGGATGGTGGACATCACAGAGAAGCCGCCAGTGCATCGAAGGGCCACGGCTTCCGGCTCCATCAGGCTTAAAGCGTCCACGATCGAGGCCATAAAATCAGGAAAAACGAAGAAGGGCGACGTACTCACCACCGCCAGGCTTGCAGCTATCCTGGCGGTAAAGGATACGCCTCGCTTAATTCCTCTTTGCCACCCTATTCAAATCACGGGGCTGGAGGTGAAATTCGAGCTGGAGCAAGAGAGTATCAGGGCCACAGTCACGGTGACCTCTGTGGGCAAGACCGGGGTGGAGATGGAGGCGCTAACAGGCATAGCCGTAGCGCTGCTCAACGTCTGGGATATGGTGAAATATCTGGAGAAAGACGAGACCGGAAACTATCCGAAGACAGAGATAGAGGAGATCAAGGTGCTGGAAAAGAAGAAAGAATCCGTCTGAGCTCTGCTATTCACTTTGTTCCTATTCAGCAAAAGATTGGTCGTTGAGCCATCAGACCTTTATCCCAAATTCCGGCAGCCTCTCCCGTGCCGCCTCGCGGGCTTTCTGGTGCTCGCAGAGAAACCGCTCAATCCTCTCCGCCACATCCTTCTTGCAGGTGCCGCACATGCGCCGGCCCGAGCGGCATTCCGAATCCAGCTCCAGCAGCTCCTTATCGTCTTCGGAGAGGTGGAAGACCAGGAACTCGTAGATGGAACACTTCTCAGGCTCGCCTCCCAGCTTCTTCTGCTCTGCCAGGCTCTGCCTGCCACCGGTGATGGCCCGCATTATCTTTTTAGCAGCCTCTCTGGGATCTTCCGTTAGGGCGATGTGGCTTTCAGGCTTGGAAGAGGACATCTTTCCGCCCGTCAGGCCGGTCATGAACCTGTGGTAGATGGAGGCGGGGGGTATGAAGCCGTACTCGTCATGTTCCGTCTCCAATTTTATTATACGCTGATCGATTTCCTCCAAGAGCGCTCCGGTGCATAGGCCTTCTTGATCTCGGATATCCGTAACGTCGATGTGCTCTTCGTATCTCTTTACTTTTCCATAGCCGCCATCTCTAAGCAAGGCCTCTGCTGCCTGCATTAGCTCGGCGCTGGCAGCCTTACCCCGGATGCTGATGTAATCCCCTCGAAGCTCCACCAGAAACTTTCTCATGCGGTAGGCGAGATCGCGGGTGAGCTTGATGTGCGGATCCTGATCGGCTCCCACGGGAATGACCACCGGCTTGGGTCCGCCAAACTCTTTCAGCTGGGGGTGGAGGATGTCGGCGCTCTGGGCCATGACGCTCTCCATGTGGGAGATATGGGTCTCACCGGAGAATCCATATATAGCGCTGACCTCGGAGAAGTTTGTTTCTATGCCCAGCTCAAAGGCCAGGTTCCTCATCTTATAATTCTCGGATTGGAAGTATATGTGGCCTGTAGGTTGGAAGCCTAGGGCGATGAGGCTGAGGATGTACTCGTTGATGCCCAAATCTCTGCACCTGGTCCAACTTATGCCCCGCACGGCGTGGGCCTCCATGTCGGCTATGGCTGCGAAGGCATCTCCTCCCTGTTGCTGGTGCCAGATAATCTCATTCATAACCATCATATGGCCGAAGTGCGCTCTGCCCGAGGGCATGAAGCCACTCATGACCGCAAAGGGTCTATGCTGTAGCATCGCTCGCAGCACGGAGTCGTAGTTCCTGTGGCCAAAGATGATCTTGCGCCTCATATAGGGATGAGGATCCCTTAGCTGAGGCAGGATCTCATCGAAGCTCGATATCCCGAACTCCTCAAAGAGCTTGGAGTAATCATCTACGTGAACTGCGCCCCAGGGATCAAGCTTCAATTCCATGGCGCCAGGAGATGAATACGATGATATATCTATCTTCTCGTCGTTGTTTCGAAACCCTAATCACCCTCCTCAAAATCAAAAGGTGTAT
>CAZPUO010000028.1:0-16974 GCA_964589745.1 uncultured Methanotrichaceae archaeon | reverse complement strand
GTCTTAAGAACGCATAACCAAAAGATTAATACGTAAAGGGTTTCTCGATAGGTAACAGTATGCTCACTCCTATCGATCTTATGAGAAGGTCATCTTTTGGTTATACTAATCGTGTAGGAACCATGTTGTACGAGCATAAGTTCAAACATGGATAATAGTTATATAACTAAATAGATTCGATCAGCAGATCGATATTGAGCATAAAAAAACCCCACCAAGTATAGTGCTGTAGAGAAGCGCGCTTCGCCATCGGGCGAAGGGTTCCCGGGTTTTTCTGTCCCGGAGCGGGACCAAAACCCCAGCCTTGTGCTGGAACAGGAGGACAAACGGGGGATGCTGGCAGAATTGGAAGATAAGAGAGCCAAACTCAGGCAGGAATCCCTTGCATTCAAGGATAGACGCAGCCAACTGAACGCCGAGGCGAGCAAGTGGGCCGCAAAAAGGAACGAGCTCAACAAGGCCACCAAAGAGCTGATCGACAAGGCCCAGGAGCTCAAGAAGCTGCGGGATGAGAATAACAAGAACGTGGCTGAAGCCAAGAAGCAAAGGGACGAGTTCAATGAAAAGACCAACCAGCTCTACGCTAGGATAGACGAGATCCGGAAGAAGTACAACCTCACCGGTGAGCGGTCCATAAGAGATCTTCGCCGGGAGATCGATCACCTGGAGTTCAGGCAGCAGACTGAGGTCTTAAGCCCGGACAAGGAGAAGCAGCTGGTTGATAAGATCGCCGCCTTGCATGCCGAGTTCAGGAGTCGCAAAGAGCAGCTGGAGAAGAACGAAGAGCTGAGGAAGCTTCTGGATGAGGCCCAGGCCTTGAGAGACCAGGCATCTGGGTACCATGATCAGGTTACCAAGTTCGCGGAGCTGGCCCAGGAATACCACGACCAGATGATCGCCACCTTCAAGGACGCTGATCAGACACGCGCTGAAGCCGATGCAGCTCATAAGGAGTTCGTGAAGGCCCAGGAGGCGGCAGATGAGCAGCACAAGGAGTTCATCCGCACCCAGCGAGAGGTTCGCGACTTCGAGAAGGTCATCGTAGGCTTGAAGAAGAAGAATAGGGATATCAAAGAAGATCGCGCCAAAGAGGTTGCCAAGCGCGAGGCAGAGGAGATCCTTACCCACTTCAGGCAGGGCGAGAAGCTGGATACCGCCGATCTGCTCAGGCTGCAGCGTGCCGGCCTGGTTTGATCTTGCTCGAAATGTTTGACCCAAGTTCGAAATTTCAGCCTTGACGGGCAGAGAGCCTGCCCTTTCTTAGATTTTAGAGCCTTTTTGCAGTGCAAACCCAAGCTGCTTAGCATTTGTCGAATTCTGATCAATTCCATATCATGCATCTCTGATCAACAATCTGCATCGAAGCGACTATCCCTTGGTCGTTCGAATTCGAGGGTCAGAGAGCCAAGTTCGTGAGCCTTCGCGATGCCTCAAATCATGAATCTTTCAAGAAATATAAATTGTTGATGATGGCATCTGTGGAAAGACCGTAAGGTTTTAAACTTCCTCATCAGATCCTCAATAATGAATGAAATCCGCCTGCTCTTCGGAAAACCGGTTATCCGGAACAGGATAGAGCTTCTATCCGCGCTCCGGGATCTGCAATCCAGTCACGGATGCGTTGTGCAGGCCCTCGATGCGGATAAGGTTGTCAGTGAGAGGCACATCATCCTGGCAGCCGAGAAGGCATTTGCTGCCATTTCCCAAGGAAGAAACATCGCCAAGGACCCTGGAATGGAGATAATGCGTTATGCTTCAGGAGAGCGACAGATAGAGAAGGCGCTGGCCATGGGAATATGCGACTCCACGGAACGCATGGCGCTTATCATTGCGTCGACGGGGAAAAGCCACTGGCCGGAAGCATCCGAACTATCCCGTCTCATAGCACTGGATGGACGCGGTTGTTCTTTTAAAGCAGAGGCTGTAAAAGAGGCCTTCAACATCTCTGCCGAGGAGATAGAAGCAGTGGGCGAGGAACGTATGGCTGAGCTGGTCATAGAGAGGGTCGCCCTGGTGGATACATACAGGTGAAAGGTACAGGAAGGATGAGTTCTAAAATGAAGGAAGAATTCTACACCCAGAAGCGGTGGCTCAACTGGATGAACAAAGTCAAAGACAGCAATTTCAAGCTCACCGAGTCGGAGGACAAGAACTCAGGTGCCGTCTTCATCTATATCATGGACGATGTGGTACTGGCTTGCCTCAAGGTCATGGCCCGATGTGAGAGAGAGATAATAACTCCTGAGGAAGCGATCTCTGAGATTGCGGCCATAAGGTCGATAGTCTTCCAGGATCATGAATCCCTGGGGGAGGACGCGGATCTGATGCTCGAATCCCTCAAGACCTCTCTCGCGGCAGTGTTTGTCTCCAGTCAGCGCTACATCGCAGGCAACTTTGATCGTGAAAGTCCCCTGGAGGAGCTGGTGCAAAAGGCGATCGCTTCTGAGCAGCAGGAAAACCTGGACGGAGCCTTCGATCTCTTGAGCCAGGTGGGAGCCAGGGTGATCGGAGGGGAGAGCTTGCCGGAGATGGGCGACCTGCCTTACTCCATGACGGCAGAGCTCATGGACGGAATAGATGCCATAGCTGCGGCCATGCTCGGTGACGACAGCTACAAGGAAGACGATGGGACAGCAGATCTTGGAGAGGGCGATGAGGTCTGAGCAAAAAGCCGCAAGATCATCAAACTATGCTTCCAGGCCTGGTTATAACTTCGCACTCACCCTCTAAGACCACAACTGTGTGCTCCGCCTGGGAGACCAGTGCGCCTTCCACCTCCCAGAGCACGGGATATCTGTGCACTGCGCCGCTCCTCAGCAGCTGCATCAGGGAATAATCCACTCTTTCGCCCTTCAGCCACCGCCGGGCAAAAGGAAGTGTTTTGTAGCGCTCCACTATCTCTTTCATAAGTATTCTTGCCTGGGGCAGCCTTACCGGCCTGGATGCGGAAAAGCCATAGATTTCATTTACGGGCGCCTCACTTATTCTGCCCGAGCCGTTGGTGGCAAAGGGCTCAATGGCTATGACATCTCCTTCTTTGAGGATGACGCCCTTCTCCACGGCCTTATTAGGCACCGTCGGCTCATCATGGGCCTCGTACCTGGAGAGGCCGTGGCCTGTCAGATTGGACACGGGTTTAAAGCCATAACCGATGATGGCTTCTTCGATGGCCGCGCCGATCTGGGCCGTGCTGATGCCGGGCGCTGCCAGATCCAGGGCCGCCTCTAGAGCTGCTTGTGAGGCCTCCGTCAGGTCTGGATGGCCGCTGAGATCAACGGTGACTGCAGCGTCTGCCACATAGCCATCGACATGCACGCCCACGTCGAGCTTGACCATGCATTCGCCAATGGTGCTCTTATCGCCGGGGCCAGGAGTATAGTGAGCCGCATTCCTATCCAGGGATATGTTGCAGGGAAAGGCAGGCTCTGCGCCCTTGGATCTTATCAAAGTCTCCACAAAATCGGCTACCTCAAGCAAAGTCACGCCCACTTCGACCTTGGGCTCTGCTTCGCGCAGCACCTCGGCCAGGATTCGTCCTGCCTTCCTATAATTCTCCAACAATTCCGCTTCCATTGAATCCACCCAAAAGAACGAGATTTAGAGATCGAGCTTTCTTTCGAAGTTCGTTAAGTTTTCGCAACCCTTTGCAGTTACTACTACCAGGTCCTCTAGCCGAATGCCCCCGATTTTGGGATAGTAAAGGCCCGGCTCCACGGTTACAACATTGCCGACCTCAAGGATCTCCCCCGCTTCGCTAAGAGCGGGACGCTCATGGACCTCCAGCCCCACGCCATGGCCGGTGGAATGAGTGAAGCCGCAGCCTTCCCTTTCTGGATAACCGCGCTCCTGGAAGACCTGGAGCACCCGGGAATGAACTTCCTTTCCGGAAATTCCCGCCCTGATGGCCTCAATACCCGCGATCTGGGCCTGCAAAACCGCCTCATAGATCTCCTTCACTTCCAAAGATGCCTCACCTTTCAGGACGGTACGGGTCATGTCTGCGAAGTACCTGCTGCTCTTGGAACGCGGAAAAATATCGATGACAATGGGCGCGTTCGCCGGGAGCGCCCCCGCGCCCCGCGCGTGTGGATCCGCAGCAGCCGCGCCTCCGGCCACGATGGTGTCCACAGCTTCACACTCCGCCTCAAGCAGAGATATCTCGATGCTGCTCCGGATCTGCTCGGAGGTAAGAGGCTGTCCATGGAGAAAGAGAACATCACCTCTGGGCTCAGAGCTGGCGATGAGGGCCACAGCCAGGCTCATGGCTTTTTCGCAGGCTTTCTGCGAGGAACGTATGGCATCCAGCTCGCAGGCAGCCTTCACAGCCCTCCAGTGGGAGACGGGACTATCCAGGACGGTGATCTGAAAATCTCTGCAGAGATGGCGATAGATCCCGGCCGGAAAGCGAAAAGGCACCCCCAACCATCTCACTTTGCGATCGCGCAGGAACTCCACCAGCACCTGCCGATAGGCTTCATCCGGTTTTCCGGAAGCCTTCAGCTTATCCATGACGTCATATTGAGAAGTGCTGATCACCTCATCCGCAGAGGACTCCTTCGAAGCCCGGCCCTTCTCCATGGAGGAGACGAGAATGGAGATCTTTTCCTGCATGAGAAGGGTGAATCGATCCTGAGCCAGGAAATGAGAGAGGTAGAACATATCTGAGTCGCATAGGCTGTCGCCGATGAAGAGCAGTCCGTCCAGGTTCGACTCCTCAAGAAAAGCCTGCGTTCTTTGCACGGGAAATTACCTGCGAATGGACATTGTCAGCTCGGAGACGAAAGAGGTCACGTCCCTGCTTCGCTCCACGGCTGTGCCGGTCACGATCAGATCCGCGCCAGCCTTCACCAGCTCTTTGGCCGCATCGCCGCTCCTTATCCCGCCGCCGACGAGCAAGAGAACATCCCCTAGAACCTTCTTTACTGCGGCGACCATTTCAGAGGGCACGGGGGAATCCGCTCCAGATCCAGCCTCCAGATAGACCAGCCTCATGCCCATGTACTTAGCAGCTAGGGCATAGGCTACTGCCAGCTCCGGCTTCTTTCGCGGAACCAACCTGGCGTCGCCAACAAAGCCCACTGTGCCGCCTGGCTCCACTATGATGTAAGCCATGGGGATGGGCTCCAGGCCATAGCGCATCACCAGTGGTGCCCCAAGCACCTGGTTCTCCACTATGTAGGCGGTGGATCGGGAATTGAGAAGGCTCATGAAGAAAACGGCATCGGCATTCTCGCAGAGCCCAGCCACACTGCTGGGAAAAAGAATGATGGGCAGATCGGTCTTTTTCTTGATCCGTTCCACTGTCTCATGAAGAAGAACGCCCACTGCTCCCACCGACCCTCCTACCATGATGGCAGTTGTGCCCCCTCTGGCCGCGGCCCCGGCAATTGAGGCCGCCTCGGCGGGATCTTGGGAATCTGGGTCGATCAAAGTGAGATGCGCCGCGCCTTGCTCCTGTACGATCTTTGCAAGCTGCGCTTCGACCCTGCCGATCTCAAATCTCATTTTAAGCGGTCTTGCTCTCCTTGGACTTCATCCTCAAGCCGTGATAGCCGCACTTACGGCAGCGAGTTGCCTTAATAGGATTTCGCGCGTTACAGCGCATGCATATTTTCAGGTTCAGGATTCTGTTTTCTGCTTCTGGAAATCTAGCCATGATCATCAGCCCTTTTCTGCTATGATATGAAACTTTCCTTGTTAATAGCGCCGGGGTTGGGATTTTCCTGGCAGGTCTAAAGCGGCCCACCATTTTGAACCCAAGCGTCCCTGAAAGGGACAACAGGTCTCGAGCCTGCCGCGTATGAACTCCCGTGCCTGCAAGGCAGGCCATCCGGAAATTGTCCGCTCTGCCACCCCGGCTCGACCAATCTTGGTGGAGCCCATGCTTTATATCTGTTGCTCCCCCTAAAGGTCCCCTTCAAGATCTTAAATCAGGTGTTGGAATGTCTCTTCGAGAGGAAGCGTTATCGTTTCATAAAGCCGCCAGGGGCAAGATCGCCGTTCACAGCAAGGTTCCCTGCTGCACCAAGCATGATCTGAGCTTGGCTTATACGCCGGGTGTGGCTGAGCCCTGTCGTGAGATTCAGAAGAATGCAGACGACGTTTACGAGTACACGGCCAAGGGAAATATAGTGGCTGTGGTAACGGACGGCACGGCGGTCCTGGGTTTGGGCGACATCGGACCCCTGGCCTCCATTCCGGTTATGGAGGGGAAAGCCATTCTCTTCAAGAACTTCGCAGGCATTGATGCCTTTCCCATCGCCATCACCTCCAAGGACCCATCCGTCATTGTGGACACCGTGGCCAGAATCGAGCCCGTCTTCGGCGGAATAAACCTGGAGGATATCAGTGCTCCTCGCTGCTTTGAAGTAGAGAAGCGCCTAAAAGAAACCCTGAAGATACCGGTCTTTCATGATGACCAGCACGGCACGGCGGTTGTTGCTTTAGCAGCCCTGATCAATGCTCTAAAAGTAGTAGGAAAGGATTTTTCAAACATCCGCGTTGCCGTGAGCGGCGCAGGCGCTGCAGGCACAGCCGTCACCAAATTTCTCTTAAGCTTTGGCGTTCGGGATGCGATCCTGTGCGACAGTCGGGGCGTTATTCATTCGGGCAGGACCGGTCTCAATTCGGCCAAGCAGGAGATCGCCAGGATCACCAACCCCCGCAACATCACAGGAACTCTGGCCGATGCCATCAGAGGAGCGGACGTCTTCTTGGGATTATCCGTGGCTGGCATTGTGACCCCGGCCATGGTAAAGAGCATGGCCCGCGATGCAATTGTATTCGCCATGGCCAATCCCGTGCCCGAGATCATGCCCGACCTGGCGAAAGAGGCAGGCGCGCGGGTGGTGGCCACGGGCAGATCCGACTTCCCCAACCAGGTGAACAACGTGCTGGGCTTTCCTGGCATCTTCCGGGGAGCCCTGGATGTGCGAGCCAGCGATATCAATGAGACCATGAAAATCGCAGCTTCAAAGGCCATTGCCTGCCTGGTCGAGGACGTCTCTGAGGAGAGCATCATCCCCTCGCCACTGGACAGAAGGGTCGTTCCGGTAGTGGCCGCGGCAGTCGCGCGCGCAGCCATCGAGACGGGCATGGCCCGCCGGCCCATAGACCCCCAAGAGGTGGGTCGCAAGGCAGAGGCCCTGGTCAGGGAGCTGGAAGAGCGCCTGTGCTCATCGCTCTAAAGCGCCCACAGGGTTCAATGAGAGATGGGAGAAGACAGATTATGCTTTTTCCGACCATCTCCTTTCTGTTCCCTTAGGTTTATTGTTCCTATTTTCATAATCTTTCTAGACAGGGACAGATTGGGTGGTTTCTCTAGTGCGCTCTCCGTCTCCTCGCGTCTGGTCAGGATCCCTGCTGTGTCACATGGAGCAATAAGCCCTACCAACATTTGTCCTCCTCTTCACCTCGTCTGGAACGGTCGGCTTTTTCGATGCTCCGCTGGTCGCTCTGGATATCCTGACTCCCAGAGAAGGAGACCGAGGGGACTTTTCATCGCGGTAGTTCCGAGCCCGGACACGGTTAGCTGCTGATCGCTGCCAGGTATGAGTTGCGCTGGCCTTTGCCAAGGACATCACGGAACCGATCTCGGAGGTAATTCCGTCGCCCAAGACGGAAGTATTCTCAACATCCTCTCCCACGGGAACCATTGCCGAAGTATTGTTGCTGATGTTCTGATCGACATAACCGGTTGATGGGCCGAAAGGCTGCAAAGATATGTCTGGCGCTCTGTTTTGGTTTTCAGGGTAACTTATGTCCAGAGTCATCCAGTAGAAGGCGTATCCAAGACCTCCATATCCGCAATCGTAGTTCATGTCCATGTTAACCCGGAATAGGCCGCCCGGCCGCAGATCGCTGCTGCCCCAGCTATTTAGCATGATCCAGTAACGATTGCTGGGATCTGTGTCATCGTAGCCCACGCACAGCACGGCATGTCCCCCGCCATTGGTGTAGTCGTACTGGCTGCCACAGGCGAAGTCCGGCTGCCATACTACGCTCTCCCCTTGGGCATCCCAGAAGGTTTTGAAGTTTGACCAGGCGGTTCTGTCGGGAAGGAAGAACCCAAACCAGACGGCTTTTCCTTGCGCCAGGACGTTCTTGATGTTTGAGATGGCAGTCTCTTTTCCCACACCAATGGTGGGAATGGTCCTGGGCGCGATGGTGGCCAGGGAATAGTGGGGATTGGTGGAGATGGAGCTGCGGTATACAGCAGAGCACCCTGCGCAGCTGCAGCTTCCGTCCTGATATTGGGCATTGGCATTGGACCAGGGCACGACCATGCCTTTTCCGCTGTAAAAGGTGGCTAGGTTAGACAGCCAGCCGCCGCAGCAAGCACCTGAGCGTCCGCAGCCTCCATTGAAGTTTGAGTTAAGATACTGCACAGAGAACCTGTCTTTGACGCCTTTCTGGCGAGCGTAATCGATCTCCATCACCCCGGTTCCCGCCCAAACCCAGCAGTCGCCGCAGCTTCCCTGATTGCGCTCCGCCGGCGTGTACTGCAAATAGTCCAGGAGGCTGTAGGATGCTCCAGGAGCTTCTGCCAGCTCTGCCGAAAGCGCAGGGCTGAGATAGGCTCCAGGAGTGGCATCGTACTGCTCCATCCAGAGGCTTGCCATCTCGGGCGTAGGCTGCATGATCGGATGTTCCACAACGGGTGGAGCTGCTGCGACCTTGGATGGCAGGAAGTCGCCGAAGTCGAGGCCAAGTGCAGACGTATCCGTGAGCCTTACCTGGTAAAATCCGCCTCCGGGAGAGGTCTGGTTCCAGCCCTGGACAGGATCCTCTCTCAGCTCATAGAGGCCGGGAGAAAGATTGCTGAAGAGATAGCGACCCCGCTCATCGGTGATCGCGCTCGAAATCTCCGTTCCGTTCTGCATCAGCCGAACGGTCCAGCCGGGCAGGCCCGGCTCGTCCGCTGAAAGGAAGCCGTCCCTATTCAGATCTTGGAAAGTTGTGCCGTTGAGGGATAGGCTTCTGCCTTCCGGAGAAACAGGCTGATCCCCGGCTGCGGCAAGCAACATTGAGGACATGAAAATCAATGTTGTCAAGCAAAGGATACACATTCTTGATGAGCTGGACATTTTAAATACACCAAATATATTTGGAGTTAGTTAAGATATAAAGTTTTGCGGACTGTCCACTGACCTGCGTCAACATTAAAGCTCAGATGGATTTCGCGTCTAGGCCAGGCCAGATGAGCTGCTTCGATATAGTCAGGACGGGCCGGAAAGCACTTTTCTTTTGGCCCGCATCCTTGGCGTGGTTGTTCCCGGCAAAGCTAAAAGGCAGATTAAGAGAAACTTAGCATCGACCTGAGCTTGCAGCGCTCTTTTTTGTGATAGAGAGAAGCTGATCCATCAGGTATTAAGCCTCAGGCTGCAGGATGGCTTCAAGAGGTGATTTTATGGGAAAGCAAGCGGAGAGCGGAAAGAGCAGCCAGAAGCTCATGAGAAGAAGGCTGGAGAACAGCCTGCCCTGGAGCCTTTCCAGCTGGTTCTCGAGCCTGTGGAAACAAAAAAGTAACTCAAAATGAGGGATATTTGCGTGGCCCTTCGGTCAGAAGAGACCATCCTCCCTCGCCCGGAAAGGATAATATGAGAGAACAGGCTCGTCCCACCGTTGAGCAATCACCAGGCAGCAATATGATCCGCCAGGTAGCCTGCTACAGCCGCAGTCACTTCTTTTGTCCTGCAGCTTCCTCCCAGATCGGGAGTCTTCCTGCCCTGCTCTTGCGCCGAACGCACCGCAGCCTCGATCTGGCGCGCCATTTGCGCCTCGCCCAGCCATTCCATCATCATGGCCGCGCTGCGAATGGCCCCGACAGGATTGGCAATGCCCCTGCCAGCGATGTCCGGGGCGCTGCCGTGGATGGGCTCAAATAAGGCACGGGATTCTCCAACGTTGGCACTGGCACAGAGCCCCAGGCTGCCGATGATGCCCGCTGCCTCGTCGCTCAGGATGTCTCCGAATAGATTGGTGGTGACAAGAACATCGAACTTCCTGGGATTTAGAACCAAGTTATAGGCCGCAGCGTCAACGAGCATCTCCTCACACTGCACGCCGCGCCGTGCCGCGACCTCTCGGCAGATCCGGAGGAAGAGACGATCGCTTCGTAGCACATTGGCCTTGTGGACGATGGTGAGCTTTTGCCGCGGCTCGGCCAGATCACATGCCTTTTCCGCAATCCTCTTTGAGCCGCGGCTGGTTATCAGACGCACCGTTCTGGACTCCGTTTCGCTCTCTTCCTCCAGGCCGGAGTAAAGCCCCTCCGTGTTCTCTCGCACGATGATGAAGTCCAGCTCGCGATTGCGGAAGGGCCGGATGTTAGCGTAAAGATCCAGCTCCTTTCTCAGCCGCAAGAGAACGCTCCGGTAGCCTGGATCTGGAGGCGTTGTGATGGCCCCGAAGAGGACGCAATCGCACTTCCTGATCGTCTCCAGATCTTCATCGCCCATGGCCCGGCCGGTCCTCTTCCAGCGGCTAAATCCTATGTCCACAGGCACTCGTTCAAACCTTGCTCCTGCGGCGTCCAGGACGGCCAGAGCGCTCTCTATCACCTCCGGGCCGATTCCGTCTCCAGGAATCACAGCTACTTTCTTAGCTCTTCCACCAGACATCTCACAGCCTCAGCTATCATCCAGGCTCCGTCACCCCAGTGCACCACCATGCCCAATTGACCGTTCTTTCTGGTCAACCCCCGCCTCTCAGATCTGCAGCAGCGGGTGATGAACGGCCCGCAGGGCTCAAAGGCCGGCTCACTGCTCTGGACCGGACAGACGTTCATGAATTCATAATCTTCGCCAGGGTTGCCAGCCAGGAAGATCTCTCTTGAGACCTCACAGCCCACGATCCTGGGACGTTCATGCTCCACTTTGTCGCAGTCCAAGGAGCGGCCCAGGCCTGATGCCCGGCAGGGGTAGTAGACACGATCGCAATCGAACCGACGCAGGTCCAGGACACGAGGGCAAAACCGAACCGCCAGATCTCCCAGAACCCCGCAGCTCTCCAGCCGGTCCAGGATATGAATGAGCCAGGGTGGATCGGGAGGCGAAACATCCAGGACCTCGATGGTCTGCACTTGACCCGGGTCTGGATCCTTGACGAACGTGATGTGCTCATCCGGACCCTGGAAGACAGTCGTGCTCGCTTTGCTCGTTCGCCGGATCTTGTCCGCCAGATCTATCAGCAGGGTGCGGTTGCGGGTATCCACCCTCTCCGGATAAAACGCAATCTCTGGGCCGGAGGCCAAGAGCTCCAGATCTTCCACCTCCCGCATGAAACCAGTGCCTCGGCTCTGGACGCGGTAGAGCCTGGGGCCCTGGCGGCTGATGAGGAATTGAGTTGAGAAATAGACGGGCTCCCCACGCCGCTCCTCATCTTTTATGCCCACAAGCTTGTAGTCTTCGGGAAATATCATGCCAACCCTTTCTGCCTTCGCCTGTGCTGCACAAGGCCGCCATCCTGCAGGATCTTTTGCAGGAAGTCAGGTAGCCTGATGCCCTGATATATCCTATCGCCCACTTTTACGGTCCCGGAGGATAGATCCGCCTCGACGATGTCACCCGCTTGGCACTCCACCTCTGCCTCGACCAGCGGCAGACCGACGTTGATGGCGTTCCTGAAAAATATGCGGGCGAAGGATTTGGCCACGACTGCTGCCACGCCTGCCTCCTTCAAGGCCAAAGGCGCCTGCTCTCGTGAAGAGCCGCTGCCGAAGTTCCGGCCCGCCACAACTACATCGCCCTTACTGACCTGGGAAGCAAACTGCGGGTCCAGCCCTTCCATAACGTGCTGCGCCCAGAGCGAAGCGTCTTTCGTTCTGAGGTATTTGCCAGGGATGATCACGTCCGTGTCCACATCGTCACCAAAGATCCAAGCCTTTCCCCTGATCATGATATCACATCACCTTCTTCGATATTTGGTTTTTCCGCTGAAAAGGATATTATATTCCCTAGACAGAGTAATTTGACGATTGGAGGTGATGTGGCTGCTGGAGATTGTTGATCTGTCGGTAAGCATCGGCGGAAAACAGGTTCTCAAGAACTTCAACCTAAGGATCGGCTCTGGGGAGACTCATGCTCTCTTCGGGCCCAACGGAACAGGCAAAACTACGCTCTTGAATGTAATTGCCGGAATTCCCAGGTACACAATCGAGGGAGGGCGCATAGTTTTCAAGGGAGAAGATATCACCCACATGTCCATGGATGAGCGAGCGAGGCTTGGGATCGGCATGGCATTCCAGCGGCCGCCGGCTATACGCGGCCTGAAGCTGAAAGACCTCATCAAGATCATCAATCCCAACGCCGATGCTCCGGCCATCCTGAAGATGATGGATTTCACTGGCTTCGGCGACCGCGACGTTAACCGCGGATTTTCGGGCGGAGAGGTGAAGCGCTCGGAGATGGTTCAGCTCCTGGCTCAGCAGCCCGACTTCGTCATGCTGGATGAGCCAGACTCTGGCGTGGATTTGGAGAATATCAAGCTCATCGGTGAAGCCATCAACGCTCTGACGCAGAAGGACCAGCGCCCGAGCTTGAGAACCAAGTCCGGGATAATCATAACTCACTTCGGCCATATCCTGGAGTACATGAAAGCCGATAAGGCGCACGTTATGCTGAACGGCAGCATAGTCTGCAGCGGCAACCCACGCGAGATACTGGAGCAGATCAAGAAAAGCGGATACGAGGGGTGTGTGGCATGCCTATGTCCAGCATAGAGGAGAGAGCAAACAAGGCCAGGGAGAAGAAGGCCCTGTTCGGCACCGACGTGGATCTGGAGAGCTATGAGTCGGAAGCTAAGCCTCATGAGGCGGTTCAGCAGGCGGAGGAGCTTCCAGTCGAGGTGAAGAAAGCGGCATTGGATGTTGGCGTAAAGCTGGATGCTGAAGCATCAGGCGCTTACGTGCAGATGGACCAGACCCCGGTCGTGGCCAAATCGCTCTTCGAGGGCGTGGAGATAATGGACATGGCATCCGCCCTGAAGAAGTATGACTATCTGCAGGACTACTGGTGGAAGCTGGTGGCACCGGATGCCGACAAATACACGGCTGACGTAGCCAAGGCAACGCCAGCGGGATATTTCATTAGAGCGAAGCGGGGCATGAAAACTGTATTCCCGGTCAAGAGCTGCCTTTACCTGGGATCGACCAATCTCAACCAGCGAGTTCACAACGTCATCATCGCCGAGGAGGGGTCAGAGCTGCACATCATCACCGGCTGCACAACTCCCGCGCATGTGCAGCGTGGGCTGCACATCGGCGTCTCCGAGTTCTTCATCCAGAAGAACGCCAAGGTCAGTTTCACCATGGTGCACAGCTGGGGTAAAGAGGTGGAGGTTCGCCCCAGAACAGGGATCACCATCGCCGAGGGAGGATCCCTCTCCAACAACTACATTCTTCTCCGGCCGGTCAAAACCTTACAGACCTTCCCCACAGCCACGCTGGCTGGCCGGGGGGCTGTCGCCAGCTTCAACACCGTCATTTACTCTACCATGGGAAACATCGACGTGGGGAGCAACGTGAACCTCAATGCACCCGATACCAGCGCTGAGTCCATCTCCCGCGTAGTCTCCGTGGGAGGCGAGGTCATTGCCAGGGGCCGGATGACCGGAAGAGTGCCGGGCGCGCGGGCGCACCTGGAGTGCGTGGGGCTGCTTCTATCCGACAAGGGCAGGATCTATTCCATTCCTGAGCTGGACGGTCAGAGCAAAGACCTAGACATGTCCCACGAAGCGGCAGTGGGCCGCATATCAGAGGAGGAGCTGGAGTATCTCATGGCCCGCGGGCTGTCTTCAGAGCAGGCTACCAGTGTAATTGTGCGCGGCTTTCTGGACGTGGAGATCAAGGGGCTGCCTGAGGATCTTAGGCAGGAGATCAAGAACATCACACAGAGAGAGGACCTGAAGGGAAGCTGATCGGGCTGATCTCTTCATCTCCCATTTTCGGCCAGAAAATAAGCCCGGATCTAAGGAAGAGGAGGTACCTTGTCCTTTATGCGCCGCTGGAAATTTCCAGAGATTCTGCGAGAGGCGTTCTCGGAATGGCTGAAGGACGATGCATCCTTTCTGGCTGCAGCCCTGGCTTACTTTGGCCTCTTCTCCTTCGTGCCGCTGCTCATCATAATATTAATATTCATTAATTTTTTGTCCATGTACGGGTTTTTTGGAGTTGATATATCGCATCAGGTCCAGGATTTCGCCGGCCAGCAGGCCCCGCGGGCGGCAGAAGAGATGATAAATAGAGCCCAAGATCAGGCCGCATCCTTCCGCTTTACCCTGCTTAGCATTGTGCTGCTCATTTTGGGTGCTGCAGGGCTCTTCGTGCAGACCAAGAGGGCCTTTCACATCATCTGGAAGCTTCCGGAGAAGAAGATTCCCTTCTTGGATATGATCCTCTCCTACCTTCGATCCTTCCTGCTAATCGCCCTGGTGGCCTTTCTTCTTCTGGTTACGTCCATCTTCACCGCCCTACTCCTGCCCGTGGGAAAACAGATCGAGGATTTGCTGCCGGTTCACCTGGGATTGCTGCGTCTGATAACTTTTCTTGTCTCCTTCGGCTTCATAACGCTCCTCTTCGCAGTCAGCTACAGGACATTGACAGATGCAAAGTTGAATTGGAGGGACCTGATGCCCGGCTCAGCCCTGGCGGCTCTTTTGATTGCCGCGGGAAATTTTTTTATCGAGATTTATGCGGGCATCGTGGATATCGGTTCAGCCTATGGCGCAGCGGGCTCCCTGGTAGTTTTTCTTTTATGGATCTATTACTCAGCTCAGATCTTCCTCTTCGGGGCGGAGGTGATCAAGGTTCAAAAGAGGATCTCTGAGGAAGAACCATAAGGCTGCAGAGGGAGTCAATTGAAAAACCTAAGGAGACGTGAAGATCGAGGTAAAAAGGCTCACGCGCCTTTCTTTTTGTGCTCATAATCCTCTTTAATGGCCTTGGCCATCTCCTCGTCCGCCTCCACGATCAGAGCCCCCACGTAATCGCAGTTCTTGCAGTGGTATATCTTGCCGGTGTAGCCTCCCGCCTCAAGGTATAGATCGGCACTGCCGCAGACAGGACAGACCTCCAGTATTTTTTCAGGCTTCATTATGTTGTATTATCGGCTCTTGTAAAGGACTTATATCTTTGCTGCGATAAGATCTGAAGAGATGCAAATGACCAGACAGAGATCGATTGGAAAATGCAGCTTCTGTGGAGGAAGCTTTGCCAAGGCGGCCATGGCCAGGCATTTGGAGGCCTGCAAGATCAGGGCCGAGGGGAACGATTCAACGGCCGCAAGGAGCTCTACGAAGGGCAGCGCCTTGAGGACAATATACCATATTCAGGTGGAAGGGCTCCACCTGCCGATGTACTGGATGCATATCGAGATTCCGGAGAATGCGACACTGCAGGATCTGGATCTGTTCCTGCGCGAGACTTGGCTGGAGTGCTGCGGCCATCTGAGCAGCTTCGAGATAGGTGGCAGCACATTCATCTCCGAAAAAATGGAGCCAGGCGAGCGATCCATGAAAGTTGCCCTCGGAAAGGTGATCGCCCCGGGAATGAAGTTCGAGCACATCTACGACTTTGGAACCTCCACTGAATTATCACTCAAGGTGAAATCCGCCAGATCAGGACTGGCAAAAGGCAAAGCTGCAAGGGTCTTGGCAAGGAATGATCCGCCGGATATCAGATGCCAGAGCTGCGGAAAACCAGCCACAGCGGTTTGCTGCCAGTGCATCTACGAGGGGCAGGGGTGGTTCTGCAAGGAGTGCGCTGCAAAGCACGAATGTGGAGATGATATGTTCCTGCCCGTGGTCAACTCTCCCCGAGTTGGCATGTGCGGCTACACCGGTACGCCCTTTGAGTAAGACGGCTAATGATATGAGCTAAAACAATCTCATCAGCTCTTCGGCGATGATACGATAGCCTGCCTCGCTCGGATGGTCCAGGCCCGGCAGGATCAGCGAGCTGAGAGGCGTCCCCTGGTGCACATGCTCCATCCATGCACCGTAAACGTCCACGAACCCAATATTCATCTGCGTAGCCACTTGCTCGATGGCACGGTAATAATTTAGGACCAATTTATCGTAAGGCGGCGTCTCCAGGGGTTGGGATGATAGTAATAAAATCTCCGATGCAGGGCCAGCCCGGATGCGCCGAACCATTTCCACCAGATTCATCTCGAACTCATCCAATCTCAGGCCCAGGACGCAGTCATTGATGCCGAAGTTGATGGTGACCAGAATCGGCTCGTAGGAGAGGACGGCCCAGTCCAGTCGGGCCACGCCGTCAATGGTTGTATCTCCGGATGTACCGGAGTTGATCAGCTCAATTCTGGCATCAGGATACTTTTGCGCTAGCCTCTCCTTCCAGAAACTGGGAAAACCGCGCCTCACGGCGAAGCCGGCGGTGATGGAATCTCCGAAGGCGACGATGGTCACATCGCAGCCTGCTCGAAGATCCGCCACCGTCCTTTCCACAAACCTCTTCTGCCCTTCATCCATGAGGATGGAATCATTCAGCAACTATTGGAGCTTTGCTGCCCTTTGCCTTGACGATGGCCGCCTTCATCTCCCGGACCAACTGCACCATTTGCCCGATCTCGCCCCTGGCAATCAGGTCAACGCAGGCCGAGCCAACGATGGCTGCATCCGCTCCGGCGCGAATGACCTTCGCAGCTTGCTCCGGAGTGGAGATGCCAAAGCCGACTGCCTTCGGCATACCGTCAGGCACTCGCCTAATGAGATCGCTGGTGTCCTGCACGACATCGCTCCTCGCACCCGTCACGCCCGCGCGAGCCACCAGGTAGATGAAACCCGAGGTCTCCCTTTGAATCATCTCCAGCCGTGCCGGAGGCGTGTTGGGAGCTGCCAGGAAGATCAGGTCCACTCCATGCCGGAGGCATGCCTCCTTCAAGGGACCGGCCTCCTCAGGGGGGAGGTCTGGCACGATCATGCCGCTTATGCCGCTGCGCTCGCAGTCTGCCG